>JBDKUU010000989.1:0-7788 GCA_039679525.1 Phycisphaerales bacterium
GGAACAATCAAGAGGCTACGGCGTGCCGCATGTTCCGAAAACCCACTTGATGGTCGGTGTCCTTCCCCTGATGCCCCATGGGCACTGATCCGGTCGAACGGGAGATCCTCCCGCTTGCCGACTTGACAGACCGGCGATGGCGGCCATAATGACGGCAGCGTTTCATGGGAGGTCCTACCTAATCAACCACGTTTCGGAGGTGTGAGTATGCGAAGCA
Source organism: Phycisphaerales bacterium (assembly GCA_039679525.1). Lineage (GTDB taxonomy): Bacteria > Planctomycetota > Phycisphaerae > Sedimentisphaerales > Anaerobacaceae > PLanc-01. Next base: position 218 of record JBDKUU010000989.1, read on the forward strand.
CGGCGATTGCATTGGGCGTTGTTCTTCTGTGCGGACAGGCTTGCTTCGGGCTTATCAGTTCATCTGGACGGAAACAGTGGATGAAATCACGGGGCCGGCTCTGCCGGGAGTCAACGTGGGCGACACGATGACCACGTCCCTCCTCTACGATCCGGCGGCTTTCAGAACCGGCGTCAACGTCTCCGGCGACGGCTTGGACTACCCGGCCCCTGCGGGCCTGCAGATGACTTGCTCCTTCACGTCCGGCGGCGTCTATACCGACGATGTCACCGCCGTGCGGGCGCGGGACGGCACACCACGAGCGGGTCATTGCGGGAACTGCGGTCCCACGGGCGCTTGACCGCCCTGGGTCTGGCGCAGGGCGGGCCATTCCGCGAAGGCGAGGTAGAACGGCAGGATCAGGTTGCCCAGGGGCACCAGCATCAGCAGCGACAGGGCCCCGGGGAAACCGGCCTTGGTGCAGATTTTCCAGAACGGGATCACCGTGAGCACGGCCACGGCGACCAGCATCAGCATGACGAATGCAATGATGAATGCGGCTACGCCCAGGCTCGGCATCGTCTCTTGCATGACGGCGGCTCCTTTCGAGTCGTGAGAATTCACGTTGACCCGAATCGTAGCACCCCGCCGGCGATCGGTCAACGCCCACGAAACCACGAGGGCGCGTACGGCCAAGTCGTACTGAACCTATCTGGAGTCGCGTAGGAGACTTCGTTTGGAGACGAGTCGGGGCGGTCTGCTGAGATTCAAGGGGTGCCTCGGATCGTCCGGAACCCTGCGAAAGTGGCCTGTGGGAGCCCCGCAAAGCTCGGTCCACCGCAAGCACACCCTTGAACAAATCAACGTCCTTGTCTATCTCGTGTACAGACGTCATCGCAATTGGTTCAAAAGAGAAGAAATTTTTCACGGGTTTTCTGCGTCCGTGTTTTTGAGGTCCCGGGCAAGCCTCGTCGATGTCCCCACGAGCAACGTCGCGAGCGGCGGTTGCCCGGGGACGGGTCGCTCGGTACAATACCTCCCAGCCATACTGCCCGTCGCGCGGAAAGACGAACGGTTGCATGTTCCTTATTATATGAGAATGCCGGAGTGCCAGGATGCGTAGTTTGATTCTTGGGATCATTGGTGGCCTCGGGCTGTTCCTGTTCGGAATGGTCCAGATGTCGGATGGATTGAAACAGGTGGCCGGGCGGAAGCTCCGAACCATCCTGGAATCCATGACCAAGAACACCTACATCGGTTTCGTCGTCGGGGTCCTGGTGACGGCCTTCATTCAGTCCAGTTCCGCGACCACCGTCATCGTCATCGGCCTGGTCAACGCGGGCCTGCTCACCCTCAAGCAATCCATCGGCGTCATCATCGGCAGCAACGTCGGCACCACGGCCACCGCGTGGCTGGTGTCCATCGCGGGTTTCGGCGGGTTGAGCATCGAGATGTACGCCCTGCCGGCGATCGGCCTGGGATTTCTGCTCCAGGTGGGCGGACGCTCGCGGCCGATGAAGAGCGTGGGCACGATCCTGCTGGGCTTCGGACTGCTGTTCCTCGGGATCGAGTACATGAAAGAAGCGTTCGGGCCGCTCCAGCAGAGTCCGCGGGTGCAGAGCGTCTTCGTCAAGTACGGCGGCAATCCCTTCTTCGCCGTCTTCGTCGGTTGGGCGATCACCATGCTGGTCCAGAGCAGCTCGGCCTCCATCGCGATCGTGCAGCTCCTGGCGATGGGCGGCGCGTTCGGGACCAGTTGGCAGACGGCGCTCGACATGGCGATTCCGTTCGTCCTCGGGGCCAATATTGGCACGACGATCACGGCGCAGCTCGCGGCCCTGCAGGCCAGCCGCACCGCCCGCCGGACAGCCTGGGCCCACACCATGTTCAACGTCCTCGGCACGGCGATCGCGCTCCCCTGCGTCCTGCTGGGCTGGTACGGGGCCCTCGTGGATCTTCTGACGCCCTGGCAGCTCTCGCAGGACACGATCGCCGCGAGCATCGCGATCGCCCACACCACGTTCAACGTGGTCAACTCGATCATCTTTCTGCCGCTGGCGAGCGTGCTGGAGAAGACGGTTCTCAAGCTGGTGCCGGTGCGGCCCACGGAGGCCGGGGCCCAGTCGGTGGTCCTCGAGCGGCACCTGCTCAGCACGCCGGAGATCGCGCTGCAGCAGGCCCGGCGGGAGATCGTACGGATGGCCAAGACCGCCAAGGGCGGATTCCTCGACGCGATGGAGGGGCTGGTCGGCGATCAGAAGAGAAAGCTCGAATCCGCCCAGGTGGCCGAGGCGTTCACGGACACGCAGCAATACGAAATTACCAGCTATCTGACGGAACTGTCCCGCCGCCAGCTCTCCGAGGACGTCGCCAGGGGTCTGCCCGTGCTGCTGCACACGGTCAACGACCTGGAGCGCATCGGCGATCACGCCGAGAACGTGGTCGAGATCGCGATCCGCAAGATGGAGCAGAAGCTCGCGTTCACCGACTCGGCGTTGACCGAGGTGAACCAGCTCAACGTGGAACTCAAAGGGATGTTCGACCGTGTGATCGAGGCCCTGGAGAAGGACGATCCGGAGGCGGCCAAGCTCGCCTTGCCCTACGAGAGCAAGCTCAACCAGATGCAGCTCGACTTCCGGCGCAGCCACGTCCAGCGGATGCGGGACGGCGCCTGCACGCCGGAGGCGGGACTGATCTTCATCGATCTGGTGGACAACGCCGAGAAGACCGGCGACCACCTGACGAACATCGCGCAGGCGGTGATCGGCGGACTCCAGTGGGACGGCATCGAGAAGGCCCAGCCGCCTAAGTGAGGGGAAGGGAAGAAGTTAGGAAGGTAGGAAGGAACGAACGGGGAGAACGGCGAAGCGTCGCGCGGTGTGGCTTCCTTCGAATCTGCAATAAACCGCGGGGGGATTGCGTCTTCCCTGTGTCGTTTCGAGTTGTCGGCCCGAGGCGGTCACGCGACAGAAGGAGGAATATGTGAGAGCGTCATGCGTTTCTTGTCTTCTGTATCCCTCCATCCTGGCGTTTGCCGTCGGCTGCGGGTCGTCGGAACGGAGCGAATCGCGAGCCAGGTTGGCGGCCGCCGGGCGGGTCGAAATGTTGCGGGACTCCTGGGGCGTGCCGCATATCTTCGCGGACTCCGACGCCGGGGCGATGTACGGCCTGGGCTACGCCGCGGCGCAGGACCGGCCGTTTCAGATGTACTATCATCTGCGGATCATGCAGGGCAGGCTGGCCGAACTGGTCGGGGACGTGAAGGTGGGCGTCAGCCGCCAGCAGCCGCAAGGGCGAACGTCCGCGCTGCGAAGCGACATCGAGATGCGGACGATCGGTTACTGGCGGGCGGCGCAGGAGACTGCCGAGCGGCTGGACCCGGAGATCCGCGAGCTGCTCGAGGCCTACAGCCGGGGCGTGAACGATTGCCTGGCTGCCGACCCGACGCGAAGCGGCGCTTCGACCCCGAACGTCCGGTCGGGCCTGTTCGAGAAATACGGACTTGTGCCCGAGCCGTGGACGCCGGCGGCATGCATCGCCTCGTGGTGGCGAGTGAGCCTGTTCTTCTCCGGGGACGGCCTGCGGGAGCTGGGGCCTTATTACGAGATCAAGGATGGCGCCAGGACGGTGCGGCGTTATGCGGCAATCAATAACGCCGGGGCCACGGAGGGCCCAGTTTTCCGAGATGACGCGTCGGTCGTCCAGCGGGGCGACGTGAGCGACGATTGGGTGCAGAAGGTGCTCGCTTACGCGGCCGAGCACGACCTGGCTCGGAAGGTGAGCGTGCCGGTCGGGGAGAGCCGGCCCGGGCCGCGATTTAGCCACGCATGGGTTGTCGGCGGCGTCAAGACCACGACGGGTTCCGCGGTGCTCGTCAGCGATCCGCAGACGCCCGTTCGCAATCCCTCCCTCTGGCACGAGTTCCACGTCAGCGGCAGGACGTTCAATGCCCGCGGCATCGGCGTCGCGGGTTCGCCGGGCCTGCTGATCGGGTTCACGCCGAACGTCGCCTGGGGCCTGACCGCCCTGGGGGCCGACCAGGCGGATCTGTTCCTGCTCAGGACGGATCCGAACCGGCCGAACCAGTACCTGCTCGACGGGACCTGGCGCGACATGGAGGTCGGCGAAGAGACAATCCAGGTCAAAGGCGGCTCGCCTCAGAAGGTCACGTACCGCAGGACGTACTTCGGGCCGGTCGTGACGAATCTGGCGATGGGCGTGCGGCGGGGGGACGAGGTGGCCCTCAAGAGAGTCCCGATCTGCGAGCCCGAGCGCGACACCTTCCGGGCCGTGCTGGACATGATCCGATCCAAGGACGTCTACGAGTTTCAGCGGGCGCTGGGCGGCTGGAGCTTCCCCAGCGCGAACTGCGTCTTCGGCGATCGCCAGGGCAATATCGGCTACAAGACGGTCCTGAGCCTGCCCATCCGCTCGGCCCAATCGCTGCTCGACGAGGGCGCCGCCCACGAGGGGTGGGACAGCGCCAACGACTGGCAGGGCATCGCGCCGCACGAGCTGCTGCCGCAGGTGATCAATCCGAAACAGGGCTGGCTCGTCAGCGCCAACCACCGGCCGATCGCGTCGTTCTATCCGCTCTCGATGGGCATCTCCACCGGCAGCCTCGGCGACACCGACCGATCCTGGCGGCTGAAGGAGTGCGTGCGGGACAAGGAGAAGTTCACGCCCGAGGACGTGCTGGCCGTCCACTACGACACGGTCGCCCCGATCAAGCGAGACCTGATCGAGCTGGGCTACCGGCTCCGCGACGTGCAGAAGTACCCGCTCGACGAGGACACGCTGCTGGCTCTCGAATACCTGGAGGACTGGCGGTCCGCGGGCTGCAAGTCCGACATGTCGATCAAGGGCACGGAGATCGTCAACCTGATCCCGATGGCCTTCCGGCAGAATTTCGCCGCGGCCGTCACCTACGGCGGCGGGCTCTCGGGCCTGTGCAACATGCTCCAGACGATCGACGCGAGGATTGCGGCCGACCCGAACGCGGCGCTGACCGCGGAGGAAGCGGACTACGTGAACCTCATGGTGCGGGCCGCCTGGCGGTACGGCAAGGCCCGGTTCGGCGACGATTCCACCCGCTGGCACGAGCGGGGCAGGCAGGCGCTGCTCGAAACGAAGCTGCCGTACATGTCCACGCTCGACGGCTTCGGCTCGCTCGACGAGGCCGAGGATGTCACGGACCCCAACCTGCGGTGCACCGACGGCGGGACGATCCTCTCGCAGCAGGCGCAGTCGTACACGCAGTTCGTCCGGCTCGACGATTCGGACCGGTCGATGTCGATTCTGCCGATCGGCCAGTCGGAGCAGCCGGAGAGCCCCTATCGCCTGTCGACGTACGAACTCTGGTCCCAAGGCAAGCTCCACCCCGCCCCGCTCTCGCGTCGGGCGGTGGACAAGCTTGCGACGACGAGGATGTCTCTGGAGGCTCCGTAGGGTGCGTACCACGCACCGCTCATCCAGGGAGCAGAAAAAGATGGTGCGTGATACGCACCCTACAAGACGGCGAAAACCTTCTCCGGGCGGCAGCGACAAGCTCGAATTCGACAGACTGAAAGGCAGACAGACATGACGAAACCGCGTGGCGGCCGAGGAGCCGTCGATTCACGAGTGATGGACATACTGACCCGAGCCTCGGAAGGCGTGGCCCCGAGCAAAGAGGATTGCGTGACGCTGCTGGAGTTCCCGGCCCTCTCCCCGGAGGCGGGCCTGTCGCGGTGCGTGGCCGACCTGGCGACTCGACATCGATTCGCCAACGAGGCCCTCATCCTGGGGCAGATCGGAGTGGAGATCGCGGCCTGCCCCGGCCGGTGCAAATTCTGCAGCTTCGGCGAGGAGCACACCGAGTTCGAGCCCAGCGTGATGAGCGCCGACGACATCGCCGCGTGCGCCGACGCCTTCACCGCCTCGGGCGGTCTGTACGCGCTGTTTCTCATGACGATGCACACGTTCGACTTCGAGCGACTGCTCGGCACGGTGCGGCTGCTTCGCAGTCGGATCCCCGCCGCCACGCAGATCGTCGTGAACATAGGCGACTTCGACCGCGTCCAGGGCGGGGAGCTCAAGGCCGCCGGCGTCGGCGGAGCGTACCACGTGTGCCGGTTGCGCGAAGGGATCGACACGTCGCTGGACCCGCAGCAGCGACGCCGGACGATCGAGGCGATCCGCGCCGCGGGATTGGACTGGTACTACTGCTGCGAGCCGGTCGGCCCGGAGCATTCATCGCAGGAGATCGTCGATCAGCTCTGGCTGGGCATCGAGTACGGCTGCTTTCAGCACGCGGCGATGCGGCGGGTCTACCTGCCGTCGTCGCCCCTGGCCCGGCACGGGCAGATCACGGAGCTGCGTCTGGCCCAGGTGGTCGCGGTCGTGGCCCTGGCGAGCCTGGCCTGCCCCGAGACGAAGAATGTCGCGGTGCACGAGCCGAACCTGCTGGGCCTGACCGCCGGCGCCAACGTGGTCTACGCGGAGACCGGCGCCAATCCCCGCGATGTCGAGGAGGACACGTCCGGCCACCGCGGGCGGGACGTCAACGATTGCCGCAAGATGCTGTACGAGGCGGGCTTCGAACATCTGCTGGTCGGCCGGGACCGTCGCCCGTTGAGCGAAGCATTCAAGGACAGCCGGTGAAAGAGATGCATATGCCAGGATTCGATCCGGTCCGGCGCGAGATTTCGCAGGGTGCGTATCACGCACCGTCTTGCGGCTCGGCAGGCAGCGGATGTCGATGACGCGACTCGGAATAGACGGGGAGACGATCATGGGACAATTCGGTAGAGGTCGCCGGGACTTTCTGAAACTCGCAGGGGCGAGCGCCGTGTCGGCGATGCTGGCGGGTGCGCCCCGCACGTACGCCGGCGAGGATTCCGCGAGGAAGCCCAACGTGCTGGTTGTCTTGGCGGATGATTTGGGCTGCGGCGATCTGTCGTGCTACGGCGCGACGGACCTCCGGTCGCCCAACATCGACAGGCTCGTCGCGAGCGGGCTGCGGTTCGACAGGTTCTAGGCGAACTGCCCTGGCTGCTCGCCGACGCGGGCCTCGCTGCTGAGCGGGCGCTACCCCGACCTCGTCGGGGTCCCCGGCGTGATTCGCACGCACCTCAACGACAACTGGGGCTGCCTCTCGAAACAGGCGATTCTGCTGCCGCAGATGCTCAAGCGGGCGGGCTACCACACAGCCCTGGTCGGCAAGTGGCACCTGGGCCTGTCCTCGCCCGACACGCCCAACGAGCGGGGCTTCGACCATTTCCACGGCTTCCTCGGCGACATGATGGACGACTATACAAACCATCGCCGCCACGGCATCAACTATATGCGGCTCGACGCTCAGGAGATCGACCCCGAGGGCCACGCGACCGACCTGTTCACACAGTGGGCCATCGACTACCTGCGCGAACAGAGAACCGAGAGTCGGCCCTTCTTCCTCTATCTGGCCTACAACGCGCCGCACACGCCGATCCAGCCGCCGACGGAGTGGATCGAGCGGGTCAAAGAACGCGAGACAGGAATCAGCGACAGGCGGGCGAAACTCGTCGCACTGATCGAACATCTCGACGACGGCATCGGCAAGGTGCTCGACG
>JBDKUU010000990.1:0-8996 GCA_039679525.1 Phycisphaerales bacterium
TCTGCCGCGACGGCAAGTACTACAAGCTCTCGCTCGACGGCTCGTGCGAGAAGGGCAAGACGCTCCAGGTCAAGCTCCAGAGGGACACCTCCCCCATCGGACGGACGGCTTTTAGCCTCAAGGGGAAGGAAGCTCTCAAGACCCGCCTGACGTACGCCCGGATCGCCGGGGCCGAGGATCAAACGATCCAGTTCAGCACGAACAACGCTCAGACCGTGATCCCTGTCGGCCGATACAGACTCGACTCGGGCGGCGTCTGCTACGGCGTCGAGAGCGACGATGCGTGGCAGGTGACCTTCAGCGGGGGACCCGCTTTCACGATCGCCAAGGACGAGGCCACGCCGGTCGAGATCGGCGGTCTGGTCTTGACGATCAAGGTGGTCGACGAGCGTCAGCGATACAACAGCGACGTGAAGGAAAAGACCGCGTTCGCCAAGGAGACGCCGCTCTACATGTCGCTGGAGATCAAGGGCAAGGCCGGCGAGGCCTACACGCGGTTCTCGCAGAAAGGCACTGGAGACAATCAGTGGACGCCCATCAAACCCCACGTCTCCATCGTGGGCGCCGACGGAAAGGAAATCGCGTCGGCCGACATGGAGTATGGCTGAGGCGGTCGCTGCGGGTTCTCGTGGCGAGAATCAGAAGTCAAGACGGGCAAGTACACGGTTGTCATGACGCAGGAAACGGGCCCCTTCGCGGGCAAACTTGAGGGCAAGCTCGAACTGACGATCGAATAAAACCCACGCATTCGGCAATCAGCAAACTGCACCCCATGGTCTCCTCTTCGGACGAGGCCGTGGGGTGCAGCGTTTTTATTGACCTGGCGGGAGGAAACTGGTACACTGGTCGATGGTTGGGGCGAGTTCCTGGATCTCTGGAAGGGAGAGTCTTTATGTGCTCGCTGCGAGAACGCGTCACCACGTGGTTCGGCCTTTGCGCCGTCGTCTTGTTTCCCATTCAGGCCGCCTCGGGAGAGCCTCAACACATCACCGGGCGAATCGTGGACTATCTCGCCCGGCCCGTGGAGGGGGCGTCGGTCGTCCTCTACGAGAACGCCGTGGATCATTCGCTGGGGCGACGGGAGCTTATCAAGCTCGCGGAGACCCGGAGCCTGTCCGACGGCCGATTCGCATTGGCCGGCGAGTCGCAGGATAGCGTCACGTGGGTGATCGCGCACAAAAATGGGCTCTCGCTGGGATGGACGCCCGCCAGCATGGGCCGGCGTGACGTCACTATCGTTCTCGGCAAGCCGAAACGGCTGGGGGGCGTGGTCGTAGACGAGGCCGGAAGCCTCTGCGCCGGGGCCAGGCTGAGCCTGTGCGTCAGGAACGACATGGTGGACGCGCAGGAACTGCCCCTGCCCGACGACGAGGACTGGCACAGTCGCCGAACGGATGGGGAAGGCCGATTCCTGTTCGACAACGTCCCGACGGACACCACAGCCGATTTCCGGATCGAAGCCCCCGGCCGATCCCCCTTCTGGACTTTCAGCAATTCGCTCTTCGATGCGGGAGAACAGTACCTCGCCGGACGAACGGATATTCGAATCGTCCTGCCCGTTGAGGCGAGAATCCAGGGCAGGGTTGTCGACGAAGACACGGGCCGGGGCGTGCCGAATGTGCGAGTGTTGGCAAAGCCTCAGGACCAAAGAAGCGAGAGCTATTGCCCTGCCCCCTGCGGCGGTCGATCCGAATGGTCGATTCATCCTGACAGGCCTGACCTCGGGAACGCACCAACTTCGGGTGATCGCGTCCGAGAAGCAGACCCAGGACTGGTTTGGACAGGATCCCGTCGTGACAATTCAGGCGGGACAGACAGCCTCCGGCGTAACGCTCACCGTCAACCGGGGAGCGATCCTGGAGGTCATGATTCAAGACCCCAATGGCGATGCGGGTGTGGAAGGGGCCAGAGTCAACGTATCAGCCACTTCCTTCGACACAACCGGAACGACCGATGCCAACGGGCTGGCTCGTCTGCGCGTGCCGGCCGGGCGGTGCCGCCTGTCGGGCGGCAAACTCGGCTACGGCATAGCCAGTCCCGAAAGGATCGTGCTCCTGGACAAGGGGCAGACTCACCGAGAACAGATGCCGATCATCGGACCCGCCGTATACGTCATGGGGACGGTGATCGACTCTCGAAATCAACCCGTGGCAAGCGCGTCGGTCCTCCATTGGCCCATGTGGCATGCGGCGAGCGCCGACCGCGATGGACGATTCGAGTACACGTACTACACAACAGGCTCAGGGGACCGGCATGAGGTCTGCGTGCGGGAGGGATCGCTGGGCCTCGCGGGCATCGTGGAATTGAGCGATCCATCCGGTGGAAGACGGCCCACCGGCCGGATCACGCTGCAACCGGCGCACTCACTCGTCGGACGCGTAGTCGATCCGAACGGCGTCGCGATCCCTGCTGCCCATGTCAGGCTCATGGTGTGTTCCCCCCAGAGGACTCCCAGGCGAATCATCGCGTTGGCTGAGGTCGTCACAGACGGCGGCGGCACATATGAGATCCGGGGCATTCCCACGCCGCCGGCCGATTTCGCCGCTCACTATTACGCGGTCGTCGCCCATGCGGCAGGCTACAATGAGGCTTCGGTAGAACCGGTTCCACTGGCAGGACCGGTTGAAGAACCGATTCACGTCGCCTCGCTCACGTTGGCGCCGACCGACCGGATCGTATCGGGGATCGTAGTCGATGCGAATGACAAGCCCGTGCCGAAGGCCCTGGTGTCAACTCCGAAACTTGAGGCATCCGACAGGCGAGAGGACGCGATACAGCCCCATCGACGGGTCTTGTCCGACGCCCAGGGGCGGTTCCGCATCGAAGGGGTGTGCAAGGGACCGATTCAGATCACCGCGACGACATCCGCTCCGACGCAGCAGGAAGGCGTCACCGAGACCCTCGGCGGCGAAGACAACGCCAAGATCGTCCTTGGCCGCACGCTCCTGCTCGGAAAATCATCGGCAGGCAAGCGGATTACCGATTGGGCCGGATTGGGTCTCTTCGACCGGACGGACCAACTCCGCGACAAGGCCGTATTGCTGTGTTTTGTGGATCTCCAGCAACGATCCTGCCGGCATGCGATCTCACAATTGGCCGGCCAAAGCAAGCTGCTCGCCGACAGGAACGTGATCGTTGCAGGCATTCCGTTCTCCAAAGGTGAATCGGCCGAACCAGAACCGACAGACGCCGTGCTCATGGCCAAACCCCCCGGCGATCCGGAAGCCCTCCGCCAAGCCTGGGGAATCCAGTCTCTGCCCTGGCTGGTTCTGATGGATGGGGGCCACGTCGTCCGAGCCGAGGGGTTCTCGATCGCGGAGCTTCCCTCGAAATTGGCCGAGATCTCGGCGGATCGGTAGCTGCGTCAAGCGAGCCTTGAGGCTTTCCCCACCCCACGAATGATGATTATGCGACTTTCCCGAGTCGCACTTGCCTATACCGCGCTCGTCGATCCACGCAAAAGGCCGCGGGGTAATTCCTGTCGTGCTGATTGAGGATGCGAAGCCGCGAACCGCCTCGTACGATTCCCGTATCCGCGCAATTCGGGATGACTATCGGCTTCGAGTCTGCCGCACGGACGCGCCGTGCCAGGGTGATATCTATCGTCGTCCATCAGGGACGTGTATTCAACACCGGTTTGACAGGGAGGTGCGTATGAAATGTAAGGGAATACTCATCGCAGGTCTTGTCATGTTCTTCGCAGGGGCCGTGCAGGCTCAGGTCACGATTCCGGATCCCCTGCCGGCGTTCAACTTCGCGGTCACCCCCAGTTCGCCCACGTCGCAGGACATCCTGACCCTGCGCGTCTCGGGCATGTGGCCCAGTAATTGCACGCCCGATTCGGCCAACGTCGTCGTCGACGGAAACACCATCGAGGTTCGGCTGCTGCTGCCGGGGGCGAGCGACTGCAACGAGCCGAACTGCACGCCGGTCTTGTCCGCTTACGAGGTCAACGTGGACGCCGGGCCCGTGCCGGCCAACACCTACACGGTCCTCGTGCGAGTCGTGAGTTGCCGGGACACCTCCGGCGCCAGTCCTGTCGCCAGATTCACCGTCGGGGCGTCCTCCGGAGGCGGAGGGGGCGGCGAACCCAATCTTCCCCTGACGGTCGGACCCGGCACCTGCGTAGTCCTGCTGCAGGACGTCAACGACAACGGCGTTCTTCTGCGGGCAGGCCAGGCCGGAATGGTGGTCTGCTGCGACTCGGCCGACTGCAACGGACTGCTCCGCGTCGGCTGGTTCCTGCAGACGCAGGGTTCAGGCACCTCCGCCGACTGCGTCAACAACACCCCCAGAGCGATGCAACCGGCTTCCTCGACCTGGGTCGATCCGTCGAGAGTCGGCCTGGGCATCTGCTTCGACCGGTGCGGCGTCCTGGGCCAGAACGACGAGAGATGCTTCACGCTGACGACCGACGACGGCCAGGTCTATCTGCTCGTCGCGGGTTCGTGGCTGCCGGACTTCCTCGCGCCGAACGGCGACTTCGAACTGGGGCAGCGCATCCGGGTGCAGGGCTTGATCGAGCTCGAGCGTCCGGCCGGCGCGTTCTTCTCGTGCACGGAGCAAAACGGCGACATCTTCAACCCGGTGATCACGCCGTGCGCACCCGCGGGGGGCGGCGGCGGCTGCTGCTCCGCGGGATATGAACCCGGGGACCGCGTCCGGCTGCTCGTGGACAATCCGCCGGACCTGACCGGCCACTCCGGCACAGGCCTGCCCGCCGGAACCTTGGGCACCGTCGTCTGCTGTAACAGCAACAACGCGGACTTCACCGTCTTCGTGAGTTGGGACAACTTCACGGGCGGCTTCAACATGGGCTTCCTGTGCGACACGACGCCGGGCACGTATCCGGCCAACTCCGGATGGTGGGTCAGTTGCAGCGACATCGTCCTGCTCTCTGGAGGCGGCAATGGCGGCGGAGGCAACGGCGGACAGACCTGCCCCAACGACATGTTGACCATCGGCTTCGGGACCAACGGCATCCGGCTCTTCCGCGATCCGTCCTGCCCGACCACGTCCCGCACATTCTCCAATTGCGTCACCGCGACGGTCACGGCCAACTTCCGGGCGAGACTCTCGTTGAACATTACTCCGATGGCCGGGATCGGCGGCACGTGGCAAGGCACCATCACGCCCAACATCGTGCCCGCCGGCCAGAGCAACGTACAGGTCTGCATCACGGCCGACAATCTGAACCTGGCCGCGATTCCGGCCGGTCAGAACACTCAGGTGGCGACGGTTTCGATCCTGGCCGTGCCGGAACCGGCTCCGTAGATTCTCTTCGGGATTGGCCGCGAGAACGAGGCGATCCCGCTCAGAAGCAAACTCAGCAGTTAGTTGTTGCGGACGGCGGCCGATCGCGAGGGCCGCCGTCCGCATATTCTCTCCCGTTCGAATCGGATTCCTCTTGCGGTTGTCTCCTGAATCTTGCGGAAAGGCGCCCGCCGTGGTATTCGTGATCCCATGGCAACAGAGATCCGGACAGGCAACGTGCAGCAGGACGACCGGCCGGGCCATTCCTACCAGGATTGGCTCGCCGCCTGTCGCGAGAGACTGGGGAACGATCGGATGCGGTTTGCGCGTCTGGAGACGCGATGGTCCTGGATTCGCCTGATCTTCTTCGTCGCCGGTCTGACGGCCGTGATCCTCCTGCGGCATGACGTGTTGCTCGCGGCAGCGGCGGGAATCCTCGGCCTTCTGGCGTTCGTGATCGCCGTCGTGCGATACACCGCGTGGGAGAACAGGCGTTCGTTTGCCGAGCGGGCCTCGACCGTCGCGGCCGAATCCTTCCATGCGAGCACCCGGCGCGACAGCCCGGCCCGTGCCTGGCAACGGCCCGAGGATCCCGCGGAGGAACTCGAAGGCATTCCATCGATCGTCGACTCCGGCCCTGAATGGTCTCTGACGGATCAGGAGCGGGACGATCTGGATCTCTACGGTCCGCCGGTGGGCATCTTCGGTCTGTTGAACCACACATCGACTCTCCTCGGAGCGAGACGGCTGCGCGACGCCCTGGATCGGCCGAGCCTTTCTCCGGAGCATATTCGCCGCCGCCAGGAAGCCGTTCAGTGGCTCCAGCGGCACGACGAGAAGCGACTGGAGATGATGGCCATGCTCGCGCTGCTTCGCCGCCATGACAAGCACGTCGACACGCTCGTGCCACTCATCCACCGGACAGAGCGTCCGCCGCGGTCGATCCTGTCCGTCGCGCTGCGGCTGTGGTCCGCCGCCAGCATACTGATCTTCGTCTATGCCGTACTGAGGATCGCCGGCGGAGAGGTCCTGTGGGGCCGGGGCCTGGTCGCCCTGCTGGTGGTGAACGCCGTTCTTCTGACCATCGCCCGTCCGCTGTTCCGCCGGCTGCGAGCCGCCGTATCGCCGTGGACGACTCTGACGAATACCTTGAACCACTTCCTGGCGATCGCACGCTGCGCCGGTCGGCATCTGCCCGACGAGGCGCAACTGGGTTTGCTGAGAGGGCATTTCTCGAACATCTCCTCGAACGCCCATATCCCGTCCCTGTGCGAATGGCTCGAATGGGCCGGCCTGCACGGAGGCATGCGAGGCGTGCTCAATGTGGTGGCGTTCTTCGATCTGCACATCGACGAAACGGTGCTCGCCCGCATCGCGCCGAATCGCGACGTTCTCCTGAACGGCCTGTCGGCCATGGCGGAACTCGACGCCCTTTGCAGTCTGGCCTCGTTCTCGGCGGAACTGCCCGTCGCCTGCTATCCGCAGCCCAGCGAAGGCAGGACGCTCCGCGTCGAGGACGGGCGCCATCCGCTGATTCTGACGCCCGATTCCGTGCCCAACAGCATTCACCTCGGATCGGATACTCGCACGTGGGTCATCACCGGCCCCAACGCGGCGGGAAAGAGCACGTTTCTGCGGATGGTGGGAGTCAATGTTCTGCTGGCCCAGGTCGGCGCCGCCGTGCCCGCCCGGGGGATGACGTGGTCCCCGGTTCGGCTTATCACGGATGTCCGCATCCGCGACGACCTGGCCCGCCACGAGAGCTATTTCCTCTCGGAGGTCCGGCGGCTTCGGCGGCTGGTCATGGACACAGACCCGAGCGCTCCGATGCTCGGGCTCATCGACGAACCTTTCCGCGGCACCAACTCCCAGGAGCGGGCCGCCACCGGCATCGCCCTGCTGGAGCACCTGATGGCGTCGCAGAATCTGTTCGTGATCGCCACCCACGAGGAGGTGCTGGCCCGAACCGCGGCGGGCGTCGCCTCGGCCGCGAACTACCATTTTCAGGAGCATCTCGAGGACGGGGGCATCGCGTTCGACTATCTCCTTCGCCCCGGCCCGGCCGGCACAAAGACCGCGATCCGCATCCTCGAACGGGAAGGCTACCCGACGAGCTTGCTGGAGCGGGCGAAGGGCTTGACCGCGGCGGAAATCCGAAGCACTCAGCCAACGTGACGCGGAGGCATCCATGTGGCCGAACATTGGACCGATCAAGACCTACGGCGTACTGTATCTCATCGGCATCATCCTGCATTTCGTGATCGGCTGGCGAATCGCGAGATGCTACGGACTGCCCCATCGGGTGTGGATCGCTGCCGGCATCTGTTACCTGCTCGGCATGCTCTTTTTCGCCAAGGTGCTCTTTGATTGGCGGCACGGTATCTTGAGCCTGTCGACGCTCCTCCAGGCGGACCACTGGGTTCGAGGCGGGCTCTGGGGCGGCCTGCTGGCGTACTTTCCGCTGGCAATTGCGGCCGTGCTGCTGCTCTCCAGACAGCGACTCGCGGCTCTTGATCTCATTGCGGTGACCATCCCCATCCCGTGGATTGCCGCCAAACTGGGCTGCTTTTTCAACGGGTGCTGCCACGGCCGGCCCTGCTCGCTTCCCTGGGCCGTCACCTTTCCCCAAGGCGCCCGCGGGGCGCCGGCGGGAATCCCCCTCCATCCGACGCAGCTTTACGAGATCGGCATCATGCTCGTCGTTCTGCTGATCTACTCACAACTGAAGTCCGACCGATCGAGGGGCACGAGGCTGCTGTGGTTCTTCGTGATCTACGGATTCGGGCGAGCCGCGACGGATTTCCTCCGAGGCGACACCGAAGGCCGCCTCTATCTCGGCGTTCTCAGTCTGACCCAACTGCTCAGCGGGGCCTCCGCAGTTGTCGCCCTGCTCCTGCTCGGCCTGCGCCTGCACGCGAGGAACTGCCGTGCCCGGCTGGCCCAGGACGATTGCGTGTGAACCTGAAAGATACCACCACCGATCCGGTGAGACACAATGGGATACGAATTCGACGGCGACGGCAGGTGCTTTGAGACATTCCGACGAATCAACGTCTTTGCGAGAAAACATGGTTGAGCACGTGTGTCCAGTCTGGGCGGGCTACTTCCTGGCCAATCGGCTCCGGAGGCTCCTGCAGAATCCGTACAAGATCCTTGCGCCGTACATCCGTCCCGGCATGAAGACTCTGGACGTCGGCAGCGCGATGGGCTTCTTCAGTCTGCCGATGGCAGAGATGGTCGGGCCCGGCGGCAAAGTCGTCTGCGTGGACGTGCAACCCGGCATGCTCCGAGTGCTCCGCCGACGGGCGGCCGAGGCCGGCCTGGCGGATCGAATCGAACTCCACCAATCCACAGTGACCGCCATCGGCCTCCAGGGGCAGGACGCCAGCTTCGATTTCGCCCTGGCGTTCACCATGCTGCACGAGGTCGGCGACCAGGCCGGGTTTCTCCGGGAGATCTATCAGCTCCTCAAGCCCGGGGCTTCGTTTCTCCTCACCGAACCGATCAAACACGTCCCCCGCGAGGATTTCGAACGCACGCTCTCTCTGGCTCAGGCTCAGGGATTTGTCGTGACCGGCCATCCGTTGATCCGTCTATCCCATACGGCCGACCTGGCCAAGCCTCGCCGGGATGAGAAATAGCGGCCCGAGGAATCAGCCCGATCGCCGGCCCGGCTCATCTTGCCGCCTCCACGGGCTGGAGAGACTCGATCGCCTCCTTGAGCCGTCGTTCGATATCCCTCG
>JBDKUU010000991.1:0-9063 GCA_039679525.1 Phycisphaerales bacterium
CTGCTCGATCAGATCGCGGAGCTTGCACGGCGCCAGTATCCCTATGGGAGCCCTTTGCCGACCCGTTCGATTCCCGGAACAGCGGGCTCGAACGCGTTATTCTTCGAAGGCAAGAAGGTCCCCATTCTGGGCGACGTGCCGTTGCTGGGGCTGAAGTTGGGCGTATCGTATGACAAGAAGGAAATCCAGAAAGAAGGTCTCAGCGAGTACTTCCTATACACGATCGAAGGCACGGAGACGATCCCGAACGAATGGGGCAAGCGGCTGATGTCCTTCCAGGTCGACGACATTCCGGTCGGGAGTCTGTGCAAATACGATGAGGAGCGGTGGGGGACCCAGACGATTCGATTCTTGACCTTCGCCAACGACAAGGAGCACAAGCTCGGCGAGACGCCGCTGCCGGACGGGATGGTTCGCATCTACGGCCGGGCGGACGACCAGGGGCATCTGTCTTACGTCGGTGGAATGGGCGTGAAATACATCCCGGTGGGCGAAGAGGTCGAGCTGGAATTGGGCTCGGCCCGGCTGGTCGAAGTCAAGCCCTCGCTGCTGGACTATCGAACGGCGAATCACTCGTTCGACGCCAAGGGCAACGTCAACGGCTGGGACGAGGTCCGGACCTGGAGGGTCGAGATCGCCAACGCCCGCACGTTGCCGGTGAAGATCGAGGTGACCCGCGGGTTCGAGACGCCGTACTGGATGCTCAAGGTGACGGATGGCAGCCCGACCTATCGCAAGCACGACGCGACGCACGCTCGCTTCGAGCTGGCCGTGCCGCCGCGACAAACGCAAGTTTTCGAATATGAAGTGACGACATACCATGGTGTTCGCGAGCAGTCGTTCGTGAATCGGGAACAGAACTGAAGAGCAAGAGTCTTTTGCCACAGAGGACACAGAGGGCACAGAGAATGAAAGACGGGATTCTGTCGATGAGCGAAGTTGAATTCGGTCCTCTCTGTGATCTCTGTGTCCTCTGTGGCCAACTTTCTTTCAGGAGATGATTATGAACGTGAAACGTGCTGTGATGATTAGTTCTCTGGCTCTGCTGTGCGTGACGGCGGGGGCCCAGGCGAGGATCAAGCTGGTCGCGCTGCCCGAGCGGGCCGCGACTGTGATTCGGCTGGACAATCCCAATGCGACCCTCATCGAAGAGGAACGCGTGCTGACCCTTCAGAAGGGCCTCAACAAGGTCGATTTCTCGTGGAAGGGCGTGCAGATCGATGAAGACTCCATCCGCCTGGAGAGCCTCAACCATCCGGCCGACGTGACGCTGCTGAGCATCAGCTATCCGCCGGGCGAGTCGGCCCTGGTATGGGAGATCAGCAGCGCGGGCGACTTCGCCGAGACCGTCCGCATCAGCTACCTGCTGAGCAACATCGATCGGCTCATCACATACAAAGCCGTCGCGAACAAGGCCGAGACGTTCGTGGATCTCAAGAGTTACCTGGTCCTCCGCAACTTCTCCGGCGAGGATTTCGAGAAGGCCCGCGTGCTGCTGGACTACGGCGAGGCCTTCGAGCAGGGCATCGACCACGAGGAGACCAAGCAGATGCTGTTCCTCAGCGAGCCCAACGTCCCGGTCCGCAAGATCTGGACGTTCGACGCCGCGAACCTGCCGTGGGACCCCGAGCAGCTCAACAATCAGAACGTGGGCATCCCGGTGAGCTACGAGGTCGCCAACAGCGACAAGGCCGGCCTGGGCAAGTTCTCGCTGTGGGGCGGCAAGGCGCGGCTCTTCCAGCAGGATGGGCACGGCTCGACGATCTTCCTGGGCGAGGACAACGCCTCGCTCGTACCGGTCGGGGAGAAGATGGAGCTCTACATCGGCGACAGCCGGGACATCGTCGTCACGCAGCGGAAGATGAAGGACGGCAAGATCGAGATCCGCAAGAACAACGACGGCGGCATCGTCCTGTTCGACACGGACGAACTCATTACGGCCAAGATCGAGAACTTCAAGGATAGCCCCGCCGTGCTGACGATGATCCAGCACATCCCCGGCCAGTGGGACATGGAGGAGTGCAATCTCAAGTACGCGAAGAAGGACGCCTCGACGCTCAAGTTCGAGATCGAGCTGCCGGCCCGGACCGAGAAGGGCCCCGGAGCCAAGGAGCTGACGATGCACTATCATCGCCGCAACGTTCAGCCGTAAGAGAAATGATTGGCCACAGAGGGCACAGAGAACACAGAGAAAAATTTCGATCTCTTTGTTCTTTCGCCTCTGTGTCCTCTGTGCTCTCTGTGGCATCAACAAAAAAAGCATTGGAGCAATCCTATGAATCGAATAAACGTACTACTGATGATCCTCGGCGTCGCCGGGACGACGGCGTCGGCCAAGGTGGACTTGACCACGCTGCCCACGCGCGACACCGTGCAACTGACGATCTACAATTCCGCGGACATGACGCTCGTCCGCGAGAGCCGGGCGCTGACCCTCAAACAGGGCGTGAACGCTCTGCAATTCTCCTGGGAGAACACGCTGATCGATCCGACGAGCCTGGAGATGCTGGCGAAGGCCCAGGCCGACAAGATCGACATCGCGGAGCTGGTGTATCCGCCGCGAGTGAAGAACCTCGGCCTGTGGAACATCGAGAGCCAGGTGAGCGGCCCGGTCCCCGTCGAGATCACGTACCTGACGAGCGGCTTGACCTGGCGGGCCTTCTACATGGGCACGCTGGCCAAGGACGAAAAGACCATGCGGCTCCAGGGCTACGTCCGCGTGACGAACAACAGCGGCGAAGACTACGAGAACGCCCAGGTGCGGCTCATCGTCGGCAAGGTCCACATCCTCGACCAGATCGCGGAGCTGGCCCAGCGAGAGTATCCCTATGGCCGGCCCGGCGTCGTCGTTCCGCAGGCGATGCCGGCGGCGCCCATGGTGGGAAAAGGCTTTGGCGGACGCGCGAGGGGTGAGATGATGGCGATGTCCGTCGCCAAGCCGAAGGAGATCGTGAAGGAAGGGCTCAGCGAGTACTTCCTCTACACGATCGAAGGCACCGAGACCATCCCGACCGGCTGGTCGAAGCGGCTGGGGAGTTTCGACGTCGGAGGCGTGCCGGTCATCAATCTGTACAAGTTCGAGGAAGAGCGGTACGGCCCGCAGGTCGTGCGGTTCCTGAGCTTCAAGAACGACCAGGAGCACAAGCTCGGCCAGACCCCGATCCCCGACGGCAATCTGAAGGTCTATCGATCCGTCGACGATCAGAAGCACCTGTCCTACGAGGGCCAGTCCGCCTTCAAGTACATTCCCGTCAACGATGACGTCGAGCTGAATCTCGGGGCCGTAGCCGACGTGGTCGTCGAGCCCAAGCTGATGGACTACAAGACGGAGAACTATCGCTTCGACAACAAGGGCAACATCAGCGGCTCGGACATGGTCCAGGTGTTCTCTGTCGAGGTCCGCAACACGCGGGACGTCCCGGCCAAGATCGAGATCGTCCGCAACTTCCGGACGCCGGCGTGGGACATCAAGCGGTCCGGCGATGAAGTTGCCTACGAGAAGGTCGACCTGGACACGGTGAAGTTCACTGTCGAAATGCCGCCGCAGTCGAAAAAGACGTTCGAGTACACGCTGACGACCTACCAGGGCGTCCGAGCCGAGGACGCGGCCAAGCGGTCCGGCCGGCTGCAGTGAATGAAATGACTTGTATGAGGCCGGTTGAAGGACCTGTTCGTAGTGACGCCGTGAGGCGTTATCTTCCGTGCTCGCGACGGTAGATCGCAGATTCAAGATATGCCCTCACGGGCACACTACGAACAGGATGCCTCTCGCCGCGACTATCCAGCAATGCAGAACTCTTTGGAGTGTCCTGTATGAGATACCTTAGCATTTTTCTTGCGGTTGCATCGTTTGCCACGGCGGCGCGGGCCAAGGTGGATCTGGTCACGCTGCCGGCGCGGGACACGGTGCAACTGACGATCTACAACTCCGCGGATATGACGCTCGTGCGGGATGGCCGAGCGCTGACGCTCAAGCAGGGGGAGAACGCCCTGCAGTTCTCGTGGGCCGAGACGCTGATCGATCCCACGAGCCTGGAAATGCTGCCGAAGGCCAGGCCCGGCGAGGTCGAGGTCGCCGAGCTGACGTATCCGCCCCGCGTGAAGAACCTTGGCGTGTGGAACGTCCGCAGCCAGATCAGCGGCAAGGTCCCCGTCGAGATCAGCTACCTGACCAGCGGGCTTTCGTGGCGGGCGTTCTACATGGGCACGCTCTCCTCCGACGAGAAGACCATGCACCTGGAAGGCTACGTCCGCGTGACGAACAGCAGCGGCGAGGACTACGAGAACGCCCAGGTGCGGCTCATCGTGGGCAAGGTCCACATCCTCGACGAGATCGCCGAGCTGGCCCAGCGGGACTATCCTTACGGCCGGCCGGTGGGGCCGGTCGTGCCGGTGCCCGAACCCGCAATGGACGGGGTTCAGAGAGTGTTCGATCGGGAGGAGAAGCTCGACATGGCGATGGTGGCGGAGGCAGGCCTCGCCGCACCCAAGGAGATCATCAAGGAAGGACTCAGCGAGTACTTCCTGTATACGATCGAGGGGACGGAGACGATCCCCAACGGCTGGTCGAAGAGGCTCAAGAGCTTCGATGTGGACGAGGTGCCGGTCATCAACCTGTACAAATTCGAGGAAGACCGGTACGGCCCGCAGGTCGAGCGGTTCCTGAACTTCAAGAACGACCAGGAGCACAAGCTTGGCGCCACGCCCATCCCGGACGGCACGATGAGGGTCTTCCGCACAGCCGACGCCCAGGGACATCTGTCCTATGAGGGCGAGTCCTCGTTCATGTACATCCCGGTCAACGAAGACGTGGAGCTGGACCTTGGGTCGGTCGAGAACGTCGTGGTCGAGCCCAAGCTGATGGAGTATCGCACGGACAACTATCGCTTCGATCGGGACAGGGACGTGGCGGGCTGGGACGAGGTCCAGACGTTCGAGGTCAAGGTCAAGAACACGCGGGATGTTCCGGTCAAGGTCGAGATCCGCCGCAATTTCGACACGCAGTATTGGACGCTGAAGCGATCCGGCCAGATCGACGAGTTCGAGAAGGTGGACGTGGACACGGTGAAGTTCACCGTGCTCGTGCAGCCGCGGTCCGAGCGGTCGTTCCAGTACACGCTCACGACCTACCAGGGCACTCGCGCCGAGGATTGGAGCCGCCTGTCCAAGTAGACGGCGGTTTCGCGATCATCACGTAGGGTGCGTATCACGCACCGTCTCTTCTCAGAGCTGAGCGGTGCGTGATACGCACCCTACGCTTTTTGCGGCGGCTAGGTCGCGGCGGCCGAGGGCTCAAACACGTCGAACTGGCGTCCGTACTGGGCCAGGTAGTAGAGGCTGTACGATCGCAGAAAGACGTGGATGGGCAGCAGGATCACCGTCCCGACGTAGGGTATGCTGAACAGGCACGCAGCACAGCAGCAGGAACAGCAGGCGCTCATCACGATCAATGTCGCGATCACGATCGTGATGGCGATCTGGACCAGAAGGTACAGGACGAATCTGGCCCCGTTGCCCGACAGCAGGTCCAGGAGGATCTTCCATGCCGCGACGGCGCTGTTCGTGTGCAGGTACATGATCGGCGCGACGAAGTCGTTCGTGAACTTGCCGATGACGTACGAGACGATCATGATCGCGACGAAGAACAGGATCGCCACGACCAGGCCGACGATCGTCAAAGGATTGAAGCCGAGGGCCGCGGTGGAGACCGACGCGACGATGCCGCCCAGGACGAGGGCCGCGACGGCCGCCCCAATGGTGATCAGGCCGAGAATGGCCCTGAACGCGAACAGGCTGTTCGCGTGGCGGTCCAACTGACGCCAGGGATTGGTCACCTCCGCTTTGTTCTTGGCGACGCAGTGGAGAAACGTGAATCGTCCGTGACTGCTCAGCCAGGCCATGAGCAGCCACACGCCGATGAAGACCGCCAGGAGCACGATCCCCACGGGGAGAATCCAGTGCAGGTTGCCGGTCACATAATCCCTGGCTTCGCCGAAGCCCCGGCGGATATCCTCGCCTTGGATGTTGTATCGGGCGCCGTTGCCGCCTCCCGGATGGGAGCCCAACTGGGCCAGCCAGGCGCAGAACCCGATGACGCACCATTTGCCCAGATCGAACGGGCGAAACAGGATCGTTCGGGCCCGTTCGATCGCCGGGGTGATCGGATCGATCACGCTGACGTTAACAGCCTGCGGCTGGTTCATTCGAGCGTTGGCTCCCTTCATCCATCGGTGCGGCGGGGGCCGACGAGGCCACACCTTGCCGCGCATCTATCATTGTAGACGTCTCTCGGGCCTCTTTATTCACGATTCTGATGAAAGGTCGCGTCCGCGGCTGCCAAAAGGCCTACTCGCGGCTGAGTTCCGCGATGGCGCGGGCGACTCGGTCCCGATGCGTCTCGACGGGGCCGGGGTCCTTCGTAAAGACCGTCATGTTCGTCGTAACGTCCGCGGGCACATCGAGCAACGCAACGCAGCGACTCTTCGTTGCGGCGTCGAGCTTGTCGCCCTTGGCGGCGATCAGCTTCTTCAAGATCACGAAATACTCGTAATCCTCGATGCCGTCGCGGAGCATCTCCCAGCGGATGCTGTCGACAGGGCCTTCGAGAATCGGCGTGCCCGGATGGGCGTCGGCTGCTTTGACCGGCGGATAGACGAACCGTCCGTCGCCGTTGCCCCAGGGCCGTTTCTGGCCGGCGGGCGTGCTGTAGCCGCTCGTCCAGCCCATCGGGTCCTCGTAGGGGTTCTGCGGATGATCATTGTCCGGATAGGCGGCCGAGCTGGTCCAGTAGTTGGTCTGCCAGACGAGGATGCCTTCGATCTTACGCTGCCAGGTCTGCCAGAGCCAGACCCGCATCTCCGTGCCGGGGTGGTCGATGAACAGCGTGCAGTAGGGGGCCTTGGGACCCGTGCAGACGTACCACCAGAACTTCTCTCC
Organism: Phycisphaerales bacterium; assembly: GCA_039679525.1. Lineage (GTDB taxonomy): Bacteria > Planctomycetota > Phycisphaerae > Sedimentisphaerales > Anaerobacaceae > PLanc-01. Next base: position 6,937 of record JBDKUU010000991.1, read on the forward strand.
ATGTTGGCGACGCTGCTCGGCCAGATCATGTCGATAGTTGTCCGAGATTGGGCACCAGATGTTCGGCCCGCCCAGCAGCGCGGGCTCCACCTGTTCGGTGAGCATGCGGCTGATGTCCGGGGCGGCGGCCTTGAGCTTGGCGAAGCCGTTGTTCACGAAGGCGTAGTCCTTCGGGTCCGGCTCGTCGAACCAGTAGACGAATGCCTCGTCGAGCCAGCCCTTGGCCCTCAGGTGCTCCTGGATCTGCGAGCAATAGCTGTTGAACATGGCTTTGTAGTGCGGCGTGTCCTCGGCGAAGCCGAGCAGGTCGGGCTCGTCCCGCGAATGGAAGGTCCCGCCGCCCATGCCGGGAATGCCCAGGCGGAAGGAGTTGAAGGCGTAGTGATCGATGGCACGCTCCATGGCCTTGTCCCAGGCGGTGAAATCGAACTTCACCTGGAGTTTGTCTTTCTCGACCGGCGGCAGCGTCGGCGGCTCGAATCCGCCGTCTTCGATGAGTTCCCGGCCTGTGCCGGCGTCCGCCAGCGAGACATCGTCGAACCAGACCAGGCCGGTGCCTTCGCCCTCGTCGGTCCAGCGGGCGGCGCGCAGTCGGAGCTGCACGGATTTGGCGCCGGCCGGGAACGTCTTGATGACGCGGTCGAACTGTTGCCATTGGCCATTGCCGTCCAGGGCGATGTCGTTGTTGCCGCCGGAGATCCACTTGCCCGATTCGTCGTGGTGGTTCAGGGTAATGAGGAACACCTGGTCCGGCACTGCCGTGCGATACCAGAATCGCAGCCGCAGGCCGCCCTCGGGGATCGGCACGAGCGGCTCGTATGTTGCGTCCACGTTCAGGTCCGCGCGATCGTCGAAGATCAGCAGGGCTCGCTCGCCGCTGTGTTTCTCGTTGGCGACCAGTCGCCCGCCTTGCCACTTGGGCTTGGGCGGCCGGACGTCGGGCCACGTCACGCGGATGGGGTCCAGCGGAGCCAGGTCGTACGTGGAGATGTGATGGGCGCTGTAGTTGGCCCAGTATTTCTCCAGGACTTCCCGTTTCTGCTGGGGATCGGTGACGCCCTGGTATTGATAGGCCTCGCCGTCGCTGAATCCGAACGCGGTGACGCACGTCATCCGGTTGGGCAGCTCGAAATCATAGACCTCGACTCGCAGCGGAACGGCTGTGCTGAAGCCGTCTGCGGCGATCTTGAGCTTGCCCTCGTACACGCCGGCCTTCGCGTCGCGCGGCACGTGCACGCGGACCCAGAACGGCTGGTTCTTGCCGGCCTCCAGGTTCATGGGCTTCTCCAGGGGCGGCAGAGGATCGGGCCAGTAGCCCGGCACAGAGCTCTTGTCCGTCGGCTGCGTCACGTTGACGTAGCGCACCTCCAAGATTTCGACGCACATCGCGGCGAGGGTCGCTCCCGACGGGCCGGTCAGAGCCCCCGGCGTGACGGTCAACCCTTGGAGGGCGGCTTTGGGCCGGATCACCAGTTGCGCCGCCTCGACTTCGTTCTTCGCAGCGCGGATCGTGACGGCTTGCCCCTGGCTTTGCGGCAGGGCCGCATCCCGGCCGATCTTCCAGCCCGACGACGCCCACCACAGGCCCACCTGGTCATTCGACCCCGGCAGCCTCTCGCCTTTGGCCGTGTTCAGATAATCCTCGGCCCATCCGCTCGTCGCACATCCACACACAAGGACGATCACGCACAGTGTTCGTGCCCACATGTTCCGACCCTCTCAATTAAGACTCTGTTCGGTCTGTCGGCCGCATTGTCCGCCGGGGGACGCCGGCCGTCAAGGAGATTGCCGCGTCTGGCGTTTGCGAGGCGGATCGCGTAAGCTATGCCTCCAAAGCTCAAGGGGACAGAAGACGTATGGCAAAGAACTCGAACCAGACAGAGGAACTCACGGATCTGCCGAACATCGGGACCGTTCTGGCCGACACGCTTCGACGCGTGGGGATCCAGACGCCCGCGGATCTCAAGGCCGCCGGAAGCGTCGAGGCCCTGCTCCGAATCCGGCGGCAGATCGTGGACGACAAGGCCTGCGCGAACAAGCTCTACGCCCTGGAAGGCGCCATCCGCGGCGTTCGCTGGCACGATATCCCTCAAGACGAACGAGCGGAGCTTTGGCGACGGTTCCAGA
>JBDKUU010000992.1:0-5185 GCA_039679525.1 Phycisphaerales bacterium
GATGTGACCTATCAGAAAGTCATCGATCTGGCGCAACGAATTCGCACGTCTGTCGCGCCATAGGCGTGAAATCCAGCGGAATCGATCCAGGCCGGGCCGTCGGGCTCGGCCTTTTTATTGCGCCGCCTCCCAAAGAAAAATATTCTGCGATGAGTAGAATCTGCTCGGCCGGTGTTATATAGGCGTAAGTGGATCGATCCCTCGGATTGAAAGGTGCGGACCGGTGCTGGAAGACAGGTTGCTGGTGTGGAGACTGCGGCGAGGAAACGCCGAGGCGCTGCGGCGGATCTATGAGAAGTATAGAGACGACCTGCTGCGGCTGGCGGTGTCCCTGTCGAACGACGCCGCGGCGGCCGAGGACATCGTGCACGACGTGTTCACCGCCTTCATCCGGCAGGCCCGCCAGATCCGGCTGACAGGCTCGCTGAAAGCCTATCTGGCCACCTGTGTGGCCAACCGGGCCCGCAACGTGAACCGAGCGACCCGGACGCGGCGGGCCGCCCCGCTCGACGAGGCCGCGGGCGTGCTTTCGGATGTCGGACGGCCGGACCAGTGGGTCGTCTGCAGCGAGGAATTGCGGCACGTCGCCGGGGCGTTGGCGGCGCTGCCCTGCGAACAGCGGGAGGCGATCACCCTCCATCTCCAGGCCGGCATGAAGTTCCGGGAGATCGCCCAGTTCCAGCACGTGCCGCTCAAGACGGCCCTCAGCCGGTACCGCTGCGGGCTTTTGAAGATACGTTCGTTGTTAGACGGCGAGGTGACAGAATGCGATCGCTGAAGAGCATCGAGGACTTCGTCAGGCATGCGGGCCTCCGCTCGCAGGCCCAGGCCAATCAGACCGTGCTACAGGGCCTTCTGGCCGAATTGACGGACTCGAACAAGCGACTCCATGCGAAACAGAAACCATCGAGGAGACGGATTATGAGTAGTCCATTCAGCAAGTTGGCGACAGCCGCGGCGATCGTCGTCGTGGCGGCGGCCACGATACTCGTCCTGGATCGGTCGGCCTCGCAGGCATACGCCCTCGGCGACATATCGGCGGCGTTCGATCAGGCCCAGGTCATTCATGTTCGAGGCTGGCGGTATTTCCCCCGATTCAAAATGAAGGACGGAGCCGAGAGGCCCCCGGTCGCGATCGAATCGTGGATCGATCTGGAAAACGGCCGCATGAGACAGACCCAGGTCGCCATCTCGCAGCGGGGCGTAGGATCCTCGCACGGCATTTCCGATGTCAACACCACGATCACAGTGACCGAGTCTGTCTGTGACGGCCCGTATCTGATGACGCTCGACCACGCCGCCAAGACCGCCGCGTTTGCAGGGCTCAGCGAGTACGGCCGCCAACTGATGGCGTACCGACAATCGCGGCTGTTGTGGGGCCAATTGTGCAGCCAGCCGGCTCAGTTGGGACATTTCACGAAGACCGGCCAGGACGAAATCGACGGCGTCCCCCACGACATCTGGCAGTTGGATTCCGTCGCGGGGATGGGAGGCTTCGCCAGCGGCGGCGGGGTCAGCGCCGGAGGAGGCGGAAGCGGCGGCAGTTTCGTCCAGAGACCTGTCGGCGCAGGGAGCCAGATCGTTCCCTCGCAATCCAGACTCTGGATCTCGACGGCCAGCGGCCGACTAACGCGGGCCCAGGTGTTGTCCCAGACGGGAGACGGTCAATGGACTGTCGAACAGGACTACAGCACGATCGACTACGACGTGACGATCCCGGAGGGCACCTTCGCGACGGAGCCGCCGGAAGGATACACCGCCACGAACTCCAAGGAGACCGCGCCGGTTATGGAGCTTCAGAGCGCCATCGCCCGGTGCGCTAACCTCGAATGCCAGGTTCCGGCGAGTTTCACTCTCGGCGACGGCAGTGTTGTCGTCGGCTGGCAGAGCATCGACCGCGGCTCGGACGAATCCCAGGAGCCGTTGTTCGCCGGCCTGACCTTCGGCGGTTCCTTGCCCAAATTGCCGATTGAGCTGTACGGCATCAAGCCGGCCGGAGCCTCCGATCGCATGGCGTACGCCGCCCGTCATCTCGCCTGCACGTCCAGGGCCGGACGGTTCACAGAATGGACTCTGTACGTTCCGAAGGCCACGCCGCCGGCGAGCGTCAAGTACCAGGGCTACGACGCGATCTCTCGGTTCAACACCGCCACGCCGCTGAACGGCGCGGTGGGCATGAACGTCGGCTACGGCGTGCCTGTCGATTCCGCGGAGGATTTCGAGAAATGGGTGCGAGGCGCGATGGCCGAATTCGGCGACGGCCCCGCCCCGGCGGATGTGACCTATGACAAAGTCTCGGATCTGATCCGACAGATTCGCACACCGAATAGACCATGATCCCGCAGAATGCGGCAATTCCTCAGGCCGGGCCCATGCGACCCGGCCTCTTTTTTGGCTCTTCACGGAATTGTGGGGAGAACGACGGGGAATCTGGCGAAGAGGACACGGCCCGTCCGTGAGTCCTGGGTTGCCCCTGCTTGGGGGCCCTGCCCTCGTTGTTCTACACATCTCCTCTGCGAACCGGACACGCCCGCGGCGGGCGTGTGAGGGAGATTTTGCGCTTTGGGCCAGAGGCATGATAGACAAGAGGAAGACTTCGCCGAGACCGCGGGATCGTCCAGACCGCCGAACCGGGCTCTGCCGACATCATGCTGCTGGCTCAAAGCGGAAAATGCCAGGGGGCCGGGGACGGAGTCCCCGATTTCTACATCTTGGACCCGACAATCCCCCCAATTCCGTGAAGAATTTTTTTCATCCCTGCGGTAGAGGAACCGGGCGTCATTGTGCGTTATATTGTTGACTGCGGACGGATTTGAAGTCGGTGCACCGGCGATGATGCTCGAAGATCGATATCTCGTCTGGCGACTCAAGCGAGGCGACCCCCTGGCTTTGTGCCGGATCTACAATCGCTACGAAACCGATCTGCTCGCGCTGGCCCGGGGTCTGCTCGGCGGGACGGGCTTGGCCGAAGACGTCCTGCAGGACGTGTTCGTCAAGCTCATCGAGTCGATCGACGGCTTCGAGCTGACGGGCAGCCTCAAGGGCTATCTCGCCAAGTGCGTCGTCAATCGGGCCCGCGATTACCAGCGGAGAGACCGACGCCGGGCGGGCGAGCCGCTTGAAAACGCCTACGAGACGCCGTCCCGACATCAGGGTCCGCTCGAAACGGCCATCGCGGTCGAGCGGCGTCAGCGGCTCTTCGAAGCCCTGACGGAGTTGCCCGACGAGCAGCGGGAGACCGTCCTGCTGCACTTGCACGCAGGCCTTCGGTTTCACGAGATCGCCAGCATCCAGGGCATCTCCGCCAAGACGGCGTGGAGCCGGTACCGGTACGGATTGGACAGACTACGTTCGATGTTGAATGGTCAGGTAGAACCATGAAGCCTGAAACAAGAATCGAAGAGATGGTCCGAGATCTGCGTGAGTCGGCCGGCGCCGAGACGCACGACAGAATCCTGGGCCACCTGCTGGCCGCGTTGAGAGAACACAAAGGACAATCGCCGGCTGCTTTGCGGCCGAAGTTCAGGAGAGCGCTCATGAAAAGCTCAATTGCCAAATTGGCCGTCGCGGCAGTGATCCTTGTCGCAGTCGGCTTGTCGATTCCGATGCTGGTCAGATCCACCGCCACCGCGTCCGCCGCCGAGATCTTCTATCAGGCGGCCGCGGCGATGGACGGCCTGACCTCCTTTCACATCAAAGTCCAGATGCGCACCCCTCCCCACGACAATTTCTCCGTCATCGGTCTGGACTGGGATTTCACAACCATCGACTTCTGGAAGCAATCCACCGATGACGAATGGGGCAAGTGGCGGCTGGAGGAGCCCGGCCGAGTCGTCGTCATGGACGGGCAGAAGTCCACCATGCTCATGAAGAACTCGAACACGGTCCACGAGGTGCAAGACCGCAACCCCGAGCGGTACTGGAAAGAATGCCTCGTGGAAGTGGACAAGGTCATGGCCCGCGAGGCCCAGAACGCCTCGCAACGCCCCGCCGAGTTCACGTCCTATCGGGAGACGGGCGCCGACGGCCGGGAAATGATCGTCGTTTCAGTCGAGATGAAGTCGAAAGTGCCTGCGACCGACCACCTGCGGAACAAGTACATCGAGGATTCCGACCACCTGAAGACCTACCGTTTCAACGCCGAGACGAAGCTGCTGGAAGACCTCGAGATCTACGTCCACGACGCCGGCCGGGACGTCCTGGTGTTCCAGCTCCTCGAGGCCCAGTACAACACCGAGCTCGACCCGGCCCTGTTCAGTCTCGAGCTGCCCGCGGACGTCATTCGAACCACCACGATGGAGGTTCTTCCGGACAACGTGAAGTACGAACAGATGACGCCCAAAGAGGCCGCGACGGCGTTCTTCACCGCCTGCTCCGAGCAGAACTGGGACGAGTTGCTCAAGTACCTCGGCCAGACGGACGTGCCGCAGATGCTGAAAGACTACCTCGGCGGGCTGGAGATCGTCTCGATCGGCGAGCCGTTCCAGTCGGCAGGTTATCCGGGTTGGTTCATCCCCTACGAGATCAAGCTCAAGGCGGGATTCGTCAAGAAGCACAATCTCGCGATCCGCAACGACAACCCGGCCCACCGCTACCAACTCGACGGCGGCATCTGACCCCGCCTATCCGGCAATCACAGGAGACTTAAGGCCAGGCGAGCATCGCCTGGCCTTTCTCGTACACATGACGCATGTTTGCGGCGACTTCCCGCATCCTTCGCGCGGGATGGGATTCGCCTACAAGCTCAGCGTGTGCCGCAATGCAGCATCGATGTCCTTCATGGGCAGACTGCCGATAGCACGGTCGATAGCCGATTCCAGAATTGTCGCCAAGTTGTCTGTCGCCACAACCGAATCCGTCAGCAGTCCAGATTGCCGGCCCAACGGCGTCGACACTCCAACCGCAACGCGGCTCGGATGGTCGGCACGAAACAAACGACTCGTAATCATCGCAATGACGACCTGGGGCAGCCCCGTCTGCAAATCGTCGGCTTGGACAATCAGGCCGGGGCGAGTTTTCGCGGTGCGCAAGTCGGAATGAGGATAGAGCACGAGGACTACGTCCCCGCGTTTATAGCTTGGCTTTGGCGGCGTCATAATTGTCGTACACCGACATCTCTTCGCTGTCCCACTCCTCGGCAAACGTCTCCAGCCGGCCCCGGAGTTCCGCAGCCTGAGTCTCGTCG
>JBDKUU010000993.1:0-12703 GCA_039679525.1 Phycisphaerales bacterium
CCAAACAGGCTCGGAGGCCTCTTCGTGATGTGTCACGGGGTAGGTTCGGCGCAAGGAATACGATAGATCTGTCTCAATCCCACGGACTCGTTTCCCCCTGCGGTTCCGCACGTTGTCCTCTTCTTGAAAGGAGGTGGGCCGGCATATAGCTCGTCCTGTGGGGACGTCGAGTGGGTCTCAGTGAACGCTGCGACATCGCAATTCTCTGTGAAGTAGAAAAGAAAGGAACGCCACGTATGTGTGCAAGAATCACGTGTTTGTTGGCCTTGGTTCTGGGCCTGGCCTGCAGTGCGTCGGCCGCGACCATCGTGTACGACGGCTTTGATTATCCCGCAGGGACCCTCGGCGGCCAGTCGGGCGGCATCGGCTGGACCGCAGCCTGGGACGGCGGCCAGACCGTGTCGACACCCGGCATGGACTATCCGGGTCTTCCCATCGTCGGCAACAAGGTCACCTCGACCAGCACCGCCAGCTTCCGCATGATGCCCACCGGCTTCAGCGCCGCCAACCGAACGATCTGGATCAGCTTCCTGGGCCAGAACTCCGCGACTCCGTCCTGGTGCGGCATTTCGCCGTTCATGAGCGGCAGCGAGGCCCTCTTCATCGGCAAGCCCGACGGCTCGGCCACCTGGGGCATCGCGCTGTACAACGCCCAGAACGACTCCGGGGGCGCCACCGGCTCGAAGCTCTCGACCATCCCGGTCGGCGACAAGGTGTTCTTCGTCGTCCGCATCATCAACGGCGCTTCCAACGGCCAAATCACCGCGTGGCTCAATCCGACCCTCAACAAGGAGCCCGGCGTGGACACCGCCTTCTACGACAGCAAGACCGCCAACAATGTCGTGGGTCGCGTCCTGTTCGACAGGATCCGCATCTCGGGCGCCGGCCAGGCGTTGTTCTATGACGAGCTCCGAGTCGGCGACAACTACATGGACGTGTCGGGCAGCATCGGTCTCGGAAAAGCCGCCGACCCCAAGCCTGAGAGCGAGGCCACCGACGTACACCAGGACGCTGTCCTGAGCTGGACCGCCGGCGAGTTCGCTGCTTCTCACGACGTGTACTTCGGCGCCAGCGCGGCGGACGTGAACAACGCCAGCCGAGCCAATCCGATGGGCATCCTCGTCAGCCAGGACCAGGCGACCACCGAGTTCGACCCCGAAGGCCTGCTCGAGTTCGGCCAGACCTACGACTGGAGAATCGACGAAGTCAACGCCGCCCCGGACAACACGATCTACAAGGGCAAAGTCTGGAGCTTCACCGCTGAGCCGTTCTCCTATCCGATCACCGGCATCACGGCCAAGGCATCCTCTTCTTCGCAGGCCACCATGAGTCCCGAGAAGACCATCGGCGGCATCGGCCTCAACGCCGACGATCAGCACTCCGTCGACGGCACCCAGATGTGGACCGGTATTCTGCCCGCCTGGATTCAGTACCAGTTCGACAAGGTGTACAAGCTCGACAAGCTCCTGGTCTGGAACTCCAACCAGGTCATCGAGGCCTTCGTCGGCTTCGGCGCCAAGACCGTGAAGGTCGAGTACTCGGTCGATGGAACCACCTGGACCGAACTGGCCGGCGTGCCCGAATTCGCCCAGGCGCCCGGCCTCGCGACCTACACCGCCAATACGACTGTCGATTTCGGCGGCGTGGACGCCAAGTTCGTCAAACTGACCATCACGAAGAACTGGGGCACGATCAGTCAGGCCGGCCTCAGCGAAGTGCGGTTCTACGCCGCTCCCATTCTGGCCCGCGAGCCCATCCCGGCCGTCGACGCGAAGAACGTCGCAGTCGGCACGGACCTCGATTGGCGTCCGGGACGCGGCTCCACCTCGCACAAGGTCTTCAACGGCGCCGACAGCGCCGCCGTCACATCGAGCACGACGCCCGCCGGGACCGTGGCCGTTCACGGCTTCACCCCCTCTTCGCTGAACTTCGCGACGAAGTACTTCTGGAGAGTCGATGAGGTCGGTGAGGATGGCACGTACGCAGGCGACGTGTGGAACTTCACCACCGAAGAGTACGCTCCCATCGACAACATGGAGAGCTACACCGACGACGAGGGCAGCCGCATCTACGAAGCCTGGGTTGACGGCGTGACCGACAGCGTCTACGGCGGCTCGACGGTCGGCTACATGCAGGCCCCGTTCGCCGAGAAGTCGGTTGTCCATAGCGGCACGCAGTCGATGCCCATCGCGTACGACAACTCGATTTCGCCGTACTTCTCCGAAGCCGAGCTTTCGTTCGCCACGCCGCAGAACTGGACCCTCAACGGCGCCACGACCGTGTCGCTGATCTTCCAGGGCTCCGCTCCGGCGTTCGCCCAGTCTCCCACCGGCAGCATTCTCATGAACGGCATCGGCTCAGACATTTGGGGCACCTCGGACCAGTTCCGTTATGCCTATAAGAGCCTCACGGGCAACGGCACGATCATCGCCCGCGTCCACAGCCTGTTCGCCAGCAACACCTGGGCGTAAACCGGCGTGATGATCCGCCAGAGCACCGAGCCCGGCTCCGTCCATGCCTTCATGGCCCTGACGGCCAACAGCGACGGCGCGGCGGGCAACGGCGCCAGCTTCCAACGGCGTCTGGTGGCTGCCAGCGATTCGACGAACAACGACGCGACCACCGCCGTGACCAAACCCTACTGGGTGAAGGTCGAGCGAGCCGGCGACAAGTTCTCCGGCTACATCTCTCCGGATGGCGTCACGTGGACGCAGTTGGGCGAAGCTCAGACGATCGTCATGACGGGTCCCGTCATGATCGGTCTGGCCGTGTGCAGCCATGACGCCGCGATCGCCACCGGCGCCGAGTTCTCCGACGTCAAGATCACCGGCAACGTCGCCGCCGGCGATTGGCAGATCGCGGAAATCGGCGTCACGCAGCCGACGGGCAACTCGGCCGAAGGCCTGTACCTGACGGTCAAGGACAGCGCCGGCAAGACCAAGACGGTTCAGTGCTCCGACACGATCGCCACCGCTCGCACGGGTTGGCAGCAGTGGAAAATTCCGCTGAGCGACCTGACCGCGGCCGGCGTCAAGGCCACCGCGATCAAGTCGATCGTCGTGGGCGTCGGCGCCAAGGCCGCTCCGACCAAGGGCGGCGCCGGCAAGATCTACATCGACGACATCGGGTACGGCGTGCCGCTCCCGTAAGCAGCCTGTCGCATGTAGCATGAGTCACCCAAGCAGGGCTCCGGTCGAGAGACGGGAGCCCCGCTTTCTTTTTGCGCAGGGCACAGTGGCGGAAATGGAGATGGGTATTCGCAGGGGCAGGCCCCTCGTTGTTCTACACTTCTCCAGAAGGTCGGACACGCCCGCGGCGTGCGTGTAAGGGAGATTTTCCGCTTTTGCCAGCAGCATGATGCCGGCAGAGCCCGGTTCCGCGGCCTGGACGATCCCGTTGTCGTGGCGAAGTCTCCCTCTTGTCTAGCATGCCTCTGGCCCAAAGCGCAAAATCTCGGGGGTCCGGAGGCAGCGCCCTGGTTGTTCTACACATCTTGAGGCGTCAGAACCGCGATTTCTGACCAAAAACCGCATATTCCATCCTATGGGCATCTCGTCAGCCCGCCATTTCAAGTTCTTCCAGACCGAGAGGTTGCTTCCAGTCGTCCAGAAACCGCGTTTGACGGACAGAAACGGCATGTGCTCATTCCTGCCACCCAAGAGATGTGTAGAACAACCAGGGCAGCGCCCCCGCTCTTGGACGCTTTCAATGCCCCGGATTTCGACAGACCGAAGATGTGTCGAACAGCGAGGGCAGGCAGGCCCCCGTGCCTGCCCTCCTCGCGAATAGGGCAACCACAGGGGGTTGCCCCTACATGACGCGCACGGATCGGTCGAATCGTTCCCGGCTACTTGTTCTCGGTCGGGGACGCTTTCGAGTTCGACTCGGGCTCGTCGTCGGGCGATTCGTGCATGATTGCGTTGGCCATGCTGCCGGCGAAGATGCCGATGAAGGCGATGCCCAGAACTTGCAGAATCCCGGCCACGATCCGGCCGAGACCCGTCACGGGCTGGAAGTCGACGTAGGCGACGTTGGTGAACATATTCAGCGCCCACCACACCGCGTCCTGGAACGCGGCGAACCGCGTGTTGCTCTGCGATTCGGCGGCGAAAGCCGAGACGGAGCCCAACAGGACGATGATCGCAGCGGCTCCGAACAGAGCGCCGGCCTGCGACCTCCGATAGACGCGGGCGATGAAACTGCCCACCCGGCGAAATCGCATCGCCACGCTGAAGACGCGGAGCAGCCGGACGACACGCACCAGACGGAGCAGTCGCACGCCGCGAACCAGAGCGATGCCGTCCATGCAGGCGATCATGCCGCCGGTGATGGGGATCATGCTGGGGATCTCCCACCACCGATGGCGCAGGACCGGGCCGAACCCTTCGCGACGAATCGCCAGCCCGAATTCCGCGATGAAGATGCCGACGATGCTCAGATCGAGCCAGTCGAGCGAGGTCATGCCCACGGTCGGCTCGGACTGCCCCAACTCGTACAGGCCGATGCTGATGCTCACCACGGCCAGTCCCGACATCCAAAGGTCGATCTTGAGTTGTTTGTGGATCTTCTGTTGTTCCAGGTTGTCTTTCATCGTACGTTCCGCTCTCGGTATCAGGTGAAGGAAACGCAGTGTGTGAAGCGTGGAAGAAAGCGAGCTAGCAGCCCGGGCCTCTGTCCTCTGCCGCAGGTCCGTGTGCACGCACGGACTCCGCGAAATGGCCGCATGTCCGGCCTGTGTGTCGTCTGGATCTTGAGTACATCCGCAAATTGTACCTTCCCGCCCGGGCAAGAGCAAGAGACGCCATTTCCTTTGGGGCATCCCCCGGGCGTTCCGGCGTCATTTGCGCAGCGTCATCTGATCGAAAAGAACCCCGTTCTGGTCGATGGCCTGGAGCTGGAGCATTCTGCCGCAGATGCTGACGATCACGAAGTGGTGGTCGCGATGGACTTTGGCGGTGAACCACGAACGGGTCGGCGCGTAATCCTCGAGCCCGCCGCCCGCCCCGCCGGCCTGGACGTAGATCACGCCGCGGCCCGGATCGACCTGCCCGTCGCGAATCGGCCAGGTCCGTTCGTAATCGTGGATGTGGCCGAAGAAGCACACGTCGACGCCGTACTTCTCGTACAGGTCGACCAACGGCCGCATCTTGGGATCGCCGCGAGAGGACTGTTCCTTCCAAGCGTCGCCGAAGTCGTCTTCGTCGGAGCTGTACGGCGGCCGATGGTGCACCGCGAATTTCCATGTCGCCTTGGACCGTTCGAGCTCGTGCTCGAGCCACTGGTTCTGATCGCTGCCGGCGCCGACGGCGCGGTTGCTGTCGATCATGAAGAACTGGGCGTTGCCGTAGGTGAAGGTATAGCGGTGCTCCGGGCCGGGGTTGGCGATGTAGCGATAGTAGTTGGCATCGTCCTTGTCGTGATTGCCCAGAATGGCGAAGACCGGCACGCGACTCATCAGGCCGTGCGCGGGCTTGAGGAATTCGTCCGTCCATTGCTCCTTCTTGGTCCCGTCGCCGACGATGTCCCCGGCGTGAACCACGAAGTTGGGCCGCTCGGCGAACAGAAGGTTCGAGATCCGGCCCCAGACGGGCGGATTGTTCTGCGTGTCGCTCACGAACCCGAAGGCGTACGCGACCTCCTCTTCCGGGGCGGTCTGGAAACTGTACACCTCGCTCGCGGATTCCTCGCCCGAAGCGCCCTTGGAGATCACGCGATAGAAGTAGCTCGTCTGCGGCTTGAGCCTCTGGAGCCGCACCTCGTGCATGTCGGATTCGCCCTCGGCCGGCGTGCGATTCGTCAATGGCGTCCGCAGGCCGTACTCCACGACCGACGTCGCCTTCTCCGACGTTTCCCACAGGATCGTAATGCCCGTTTGAGTCACGTGCTGGAGATAGGGACCGACGGTAATGATGGAGGGCCGAACCGGGATCTGGGCGATCGAGACGCCCGTTGCGAGCAGAGAGAACACCAGGACCTGCCTGTAGAGCGAACGCATCGTGAATTCTCCTTTCCTCGATGAGTGCGGTCATGGCCCGAGCGGCGGGCCGACGGGCGAGATCAGCACTTCGAACGGCTTGCCCCGGCGGATTCTCCGCACGGTGAACTCCAGCGGCTCGACGCGGAGCCTCTGGTCGACGACGAGCTTTCCTTCGAGCCGGGCCATCATCCAGGTCGAGAGCGTGCCCTCGGCCGCGATCGCGGGCATCTTGAGCCGCTCCGCCAGCTCCGACATCGGCACGCCCCCGCCGACGATCCACACGCCCTTGGGCAGACTGTGGCACATCTTGGGCAGGCGGTCGAACTCGTCCTGGAGGTCGCCCAGCAGGACTTCCACCACGTCCTCGAGCGTGATCAGACCCACGGTTCGGCTCTGTGCGTCCCGCACGATGGCCATGTGCTCGTGCTCGTTCACGAAGGCGTGGAGCACCTGGTGGCACGGCATATCCGCCGGCACGAATCGGACAGGCCGAATCACGCCGTGCAGCGTGGGCTCGGCCGGGTTCGTTCTAACGCGATACACCAGCTCCTTAAAGTTGACATAGCCCTGCACGTCGTCCCGGTTGCCCTTCTGCACGACCGGGAACCGCGTGTGCGGGTCCATGTGGGCCGTGATGATCGCCTGCGGCAGCGTCTGGTCGCTCGACAGAAACGTGATCTGTTCGACCGGCACCATGATGTCCGCCGCGGTCTGCTTCGAGAGGTAGGCCGCCTGTGTGATGATGTTCTCCTGCTGCGGCGTGATCAGATGCACGAGCCTCGCGTGCCCCGCCAGCGCCACCACCTCATCGAGGGACAGGGCCGCCGAACCGGCGCGGGCATGGGATTCGAAAGGCCGGTTCAGAAACAGCAGCAGGCGAATGACCGGCGAGAGAACCCGTGCGAGACCCGTCAGCGGGAGGGCCATCCACGCGGAGATGGTTTCATTGAATCGTACGCCGAGCGACTTCGGCAGAATCTCCGTGTACTGGAGCATGAGGAACGTGAACAAAGCCGAGAACAACGCGATCGCATCGTTCCCGAAGATCATGGCGAATTCCGCCCCGGCCACCGTGGCGCCGATCGTGTGAGCCGCGGTGTTCAGGGCGAGAATCACCGTGATCGGGCGTTGCACGTCGTCTTTCAGGCGGCCCATGGCGGCCCCCATCCGCGGCTTCGCCCGTTTGAGCCGGGCGAGCTGCCCCGGCGTCAGACTCAGCAGGGCCGCTTCCATGAGGGAGCAGAAGAAGGACACCCCGAAAGCCAGGGCGAGCCCCCCTATCAATACCGCAACGCTGCCTTGCGGCCCCGATCCACCGCCGTCCATTTCCACCTCGGCACAGTCCGTGACTTCTCTACCAACGCTACGCATCCGCGGCCAAGGGCACTCCTTCGCCGCCGGGATCGATCTTAGCACGGCGGCCCGCGGGAATCAACCCGATTGCGCCCGCACCCTTCCGCCCTCCGGCGATCCAAAACAGCCGCATATTTTTCTGGAGTTTTTTATTGACAAACATAGCCTGTGTATTTATTCTATCCATGGAGTGAACGGGCCGGTCCGGCGAGGTCCTGCCGACCTGTCGAGAACTGCGAAACGGAAGGGAGACATCATGCTCAGAGACTGCTGCCTGAATTGCGTGTACGTGTACTGGGACCGGGCGCAGGAGGTCTGGGCCCAGGCCCGGCGATGTCCTTTCTCGCCGGCCTGCGCCAACCACCCGGAGTCGATGGGCCGGATGAGGCCGACCCCCTTCGGAGGGATTTGCCGCAACTACCGTCGAAAGCCCGCGGATCCGGACAAGAACGCCAAACAAATCCCCCTGGACAACGGATTCTACGCCTACGTGGACGCCGCGGACTACGAATGGCTCAGCCGGTTCAACTGGCGTCAACAGAACGGATACGCGGCCCGGCGGGACAAGAACAAAGTGGTCTACATGCACCGGGAGTTGATGAAACCCCGCCGCGGCATGACGGTGGATCACAAGAACCACAACCGACTGGACAACACGCGTGAGAACCTGCGGGTCTGCACGCAGCAGGAGAACTCGCACAACAACGGCAAGCACATGGGCTCGTCCTCGCGGTTCAAGGGCGTCGGGTACAACAGCGAGAAACAGAAGTGGTTCGCGAAAGCCTACATCGAAGGCGAGCGGATCTGGCTGGGCTACCACGAGGAGGAAGTCGCCGCGGCCAAGGCCTACGACGCCAAGGCGGTCGAACTCTTCGGCGAATTCGCCCACCTGAACTTCCCCGAGGACTGGCCGCCCGAGCGACGAAAGGAGCTGCACGAAAAGTGGCTGGAGGAGCGGGCCAACCAGAGAACGGAGGACAGAAGACAGAGGACGGCTGGCCACAAACGCAAGACGCACACCGCAAAACGCAGGACGAATCACGACAAGAGTTCTCACGCAAAGACGCGGGGACACAGAGCGACGAAGACGCGGACAAAAAGATTGCCAGGCAAGACCCGGAAGGTGCGGCGTCTCAAGAAGGCATGACGCTGAGAGGAACCCGCGACCAGGCGACAGCGGTAGTGCGCCAGCTACTCTAACCTTGTGACTGGGTGCCATGGCTACGCCTCGTAGCCATGTCTTGCTTCTGCGAGAGAAAGCACATGCTTACGCGAGCGTAAGCATGGCGCCCACTTCGAACGTTTTGCCGAGAGGATTCACTGCGTTAGCGTAGCCGGCGTAGTAGGGTGGGCCCCGCACACCATCCGTCTCAATTGTCCGTCATGAGAGACCGGGCGACATCTCCTCCGGCCGGATGCACGACGAAATCCGTGTCGGATTCGAACCCAAGCCAGAGCAGTTCGTGCGCGATGTCCGTGGCCACCCCGAAGTTGTGCGAGCGTTCGAGCACGTTCGACGCGGTCCCTGCGCCCCATTCTTTTTCCAGGGCGGCTCGAAGCCGGCCCCCCGTATGATCGACGATTCGCCACATGATGGGCTCTCTCATCACCAGCATTCACCTCATGAGCGACTTCGCTCGCGAGTCGATGCATACGTACAGTATAGGGTCCTCTGTTCACGCGTGATTCGGTTGTGATGAGAATTGTGTGAGCCAGATCAGGGCAAAGACAGGGCGACTCTCTCAACGATCAATGGCGGCCCCTGGGACCGTCCCGCCTTTGGGAACGAATGCGGTAGAGCCGCTCGGTGAAACCGCCTTCGTTCTCGAAGGTCCTGGCCAGCGAGGCCAACTGGCGATCGAGCAGACCGGCGGCGACCGCAATCAACACGAGAGCCCCGTTCGCGGAGATTTCGGGATAGGTGGACGAAGTGGACGTTGTGGACGAGTTGGACGAGGTGGACGCACGGGCACTGTGTCCACGTTGTCCACGCCGTCCACAATGTCCATCGTGCACGTCGCGTGTCCAGGCCGCAAAATCTTCGGCGGTCGCGCAACGCCGCGCGATCAGTTCGCTCCGCCGCGGATCGTCCTGATCCCAGATCGAGAGCTTCCGCTGCCTCAAGAAGGCCAGATAGTCCCGACGGAGTTCCTCAAGACTCGCCCGCGCCACGCCGGTCAATTTGAGCTCGGTCTTCTTCGAAGTCCCCGACGCCTGGCTTCCTTCGACGATGTTCCGCGAGCCTGACCTCGCCGCCTGGACCATCTGGTCATGAGTCCGGCTCCTCCTGTCGATGTACCGGTCGCAGAACCGAACGGTGACGTCAAACACCAGTTCAGCCACCTGAAAGCTCTTGAGCCTGCGATATCCCCCATGCTTCGGAATCAACCCCTCCGACTCGCTCATCGCAATTCCTCCCAGTCCACGCCGTCCCACTTCGTCCACTGCGTCCAAGCCCGCCTTTGCTCCCTGTGTCCAGAGTCACAGTCTCCAATGCTCGCCTTACCCACACCAGAATATCATTTAATCCGCGATCCCGCAAGGACTCCGCTCGAACCTTGACGGAAGCGAGGCAATCGTATCTACTGGATTGGCTGCCGGGTACGTGCGATGCCCGGATGACAGGTGGAATCACAGGCAACGAACGGGATCGACGACTATGGGTCAGCCAATCGACAAGATCACACTGAAGGGATTCAAGTCCATCAGGAGTCTGGAGGACTTCCCCCTACGGCCCCTGAACATCCTGATCGGAGCCAACGGCGCGGGCAAAAGCAACTTCGTGAGCTTCTTCACGTTCCTGCGTGAGGCAGTGCAGGGTAGGCTCGGCGTCTTTGTGGCGAAGAAAGGCGGGGCGGATGACCATCTGTTCATGGGGCCCAAGATAACCAAGCAGATATATGCTTATCTGCGTTTTGGCCACTTTGGATACGAGTTCGCCCTTGAGCCCACGTTTCGTGGCAGCTTCATCTTTGCGGATGAGCGTGTTGGCGTCGACGCAAGTGCAACGACGCCAGCGGTCAATTCGTCCATAGGAACGGGGCATTACGAATCGAAGTTACAGCAGAGGAAACCGGAGGTCCCTGAGCTTTGGCCACTCATACGTTCCGTTTCTAGGCGAGCACCAAGTTGCATTCTCTATCATATCCACGACACCAGTGATGAAGCGGCGATTCGGCGGTCCGCGTCCGTGCGTGACAACGAGTACCTGCGACCTGATGCCGCCAATCTAGGGGCCTACCTGCTGATGCTGCGAGATCGGCACGAACGCGTCTATGAGAAGATCAGGGATACGGTGCGATTGGCAGCGCCCTTCTTCGACGATTTCAAGTTCCGGCCCACGTCGTCCAACGGGGACACGACGCTTCATCTGGAATGGACCCAAAGGGGCAGCGACTATCCGTTCCTCGTGACGCAGCTCTCGGATGGCACGCTGCGATTCATCGCTCTGACCACCGCCCTATTGCAGCCCGATCCGCCAAGTACTATCCTTCTGGACGAACCCGAGCTGGGGCTGCATCCCTACGCGTTGACCCTGCTTGCCGAACTCTTGAAGAAGGCCACAGAGAAAACGCAGGTCATCGTGTCGACACAATCCGCGTCGCTGCTCGACAATTTTGAAGCCGAAGACATCGTCGTCGTGGAGCGAGAGAACGCAGCGTCCACGTTCAAGCGACTCTCCTCCGCAGAGTTGGAGGAATGGCTGAAGAATTATTCGCTCGGCGAATTGTGGGAGAAGAACGTATTCGGCGGGAGACCCTCGAATGGTTAGGGTCCACGTTCTGGTCGAGGGGCAGACGGAAGAGACCTTCGTCAAAGGTGTTCTCCAGCCGCACTTCAACCAGCGGGAGGTCTACCTCTTCCCAAGGTTGATCGGCAAACCCGGTCACCGCGGCGGTATCGGCGAGTACCCACGCGCTCGGCGAGATATCCTCACTACGCTCAAACAGGAGTCTCACGCCTTCTGCACGACCATGTTCGACTACTGCGCGATGCCCAGTAGCTGGCCGCAGCGGGATGCGGCCAAACAGAGTTCTTTCTCGCAGAAACCCGTCATAATCGAACAAGCAATCCTAACGGATATCGCAGGTGAGTTGGGGGACGGATTCAATGCTATCCGCTTGATCCCTTACGTGCAGATGCACGAATTTGAGGCCCTTTTGTTCAGCAACGCGAAGCTGCTGGCCGATGGACTGGACTTGGCAAATGACTCAGCGATTCAGGCCATCCGAAACCAGTTTCAAACACCGGAGGAAATCGACGATAGTCCGCAGACAGCCCCATCCAAGAGGATACTGGAACTGAATCCACGCTATGCCAAGGTGTTGGATGGAGTTCGAATCAGCCAAAGCATCGAGCTACCTGTGATGCGAGCCCAATGCCCGCACTTCAACGAATGGATCGGGAAGCTGGAGGCCTTGGCTGCCAGGAGCTAATGCGGTCGGCTGTGGCTGAAGAACGGACTCATCGTCCGGCAGACTACTGGGACGGCTCCTGCCCATGGAGGCGTTTGACGTGCTGCAACTGGCGGATCGCTTCCCGGTCGCGGGGGCGGTTCATGGCTTTCTTCGCCGTGATCAACGCGTCAATGGAAAGGACGCGGAGCTGCGCCCCTTCGACTTCGAATCGTTCGCTCGCTTGCTTGACCTGCTCATACGGCCCGAGGCCTTCGACATGACTGAGGCAATCCAGCCGGCCAAGATCCGTGTCGAGATAGAGGTTCTTGAATTCGCCGGCGTTCTCGGAAGTCAGCTCCAAGGGCTTGCGGCCGGGCGTCATGCGATGGACGGGATGCACATCGCTCAGGGCCTGTTGCAGAATCAGAAGATTCGTCGGCGAAAAATCGCAGCAGATATCGATGTCCTGCGTGACGTACGTGCAGCCGTGGACAATCCCCGCATAGCCGCCGACGATCACATAATCGACGCCGGCGAGGGCGAGTCGATGCAATAGACTCTGCAGATCGCTCACAGGCGTTTTGCCTTCCGCAACATTTCAACGGTGGTCAGGGCGATATCGTGGCGTCGCAGGCGTTCGGCCACGGGCAACGCGAGATTGTCCCGCAGCATGGCCAGATCGATGCCGCATTCGGCGGCCTCGCGAGCCGGGTCCACCGGGACGCGTCTGGCCTTTGGCTTGCGTTGTTCGGGTCTTGCCTTCATGAACTGATTGTACCTTCGCCGCAGGGCCAAAACAAGACGCCAGGCAACGATGGTGGGCCGAGCCCGCCATACCGCTATCGCCTAGTCGAGAGGTCCCGGTCGAACCACGAGGGTATCGGCCGTCCTCTGTCTTCCGCCCTCCGTCCTCAGGCCCGGCCAGCGGCCATTTGCTTGGCCAGCGTCGCGAAGGTGCCGGGGATCAGGCCGATCC
>JBDKUU010000994.1:0-6424 GCA_039679525.1 Phycisphaerales bacterium
GGGCGGACGCGTCAAGAGAGTGTACGCTCAGGCCGACGCTCCGTACCGCATGCTGCCCAACGATCTCGAACGCCTGTACGTGCGGAACACCCAGGGCAAGATGGTTCCGTTCCCCTCCTTCGCGTCCGGCCACTGGACGACCGGCTCTCCGAAGCTGGAGCGGTTCAACGGCTTCCCGTCGATCAACATCCTCGGCGAGTCCGCTCCGGGACGCAGTTCCGGCGAGGCCATGGCGGCGATGGAAGGATTCGTCAAGAATCTGCCCCAGGGTCTGGGCTTCGACTGGACGGGACTGTCCTATCAGGAGCGGCAGGCCGGGAGCCAGACGGGGCCTCTCTACGCCTTCTCGATTCTCGTGATCTTCCTGTGCCTCGCGGCCCTGTACGAGAGCTGGCCGATTCCCATGGCGATTCTGCTGACTCTGCCGCTGGGCGTCATCGGCGGCGTGCTCGGCACGAGCCTGCGAGGGTTCCCGAACGACGTCTACTTCCAGATCGGTCTGTTGACGACCCTGGGATTGACGACCAAGAACGCGATTCTGATCGTGCAGTTCGCCAAGACGCGCGTCGAGGAAGGAATGGGTCTGATCGAGGCCACGCTGGAAGGCGCGAAGCTGAGGTTGCGTCCGATCGTGATGACCTCGCTGGCCTTCGGGTTCGGCGTGCTGCCGCTGACGTTCGCCAACGGCGCCGGCGCCGGGGCTCAGAAAGCCATCGGCACCGCGGTGCTGGGCGGCGTGGTGACTTCCACGCTGCTGGTGACGGTCTTCGCGCCTCTGTTCTACGTGGTGATCGAGAAGACCTTCGGCAAACGCAAAGCGCAACGAGCGGCCTGAGCCGGCAAGTGCAACCAATCTGGAAATCGATGACATGAACAGAAACGTGTTTGTGCTGTTGCTTGGAATGGCAATCATCCTGACCGGCTGCTCGCTGGCCCCGAAATACGATCGGCCGAACGCGCCGGTGCCCGCTCAGTGGCCCAGCGGGGCGAGTTACCAGGAGACCGCGGCGCCGACGGAGGTCGGCCAGGCCGAGGCGCTGCCGTGGCGTGAGTTCTTCGCCGATGAGAAGCTGCGGGGGCTCGTGGAGATCGCCCTGGAGAACAATCGCGATTTGCGAACCGCCGCGTTGAACGTCGAGCGGGCCCGCGCCCTCTACGGCATTCAACGAGACGAGGCGTTGCCCACGGTCGACGCCACGGCCTCCGGCGCGCGACAGCGAGTCCCGGCCGATCTGTCGGCCGGCGGCAAGCGTACGACCGCCGAGCAGTACAGCGTCAACCTCGGCGTCTTCTCGTGGGAACTGGACTTCTTCGGACGCATCCGCAGTCTCAAGGATCGCGCCCTGCAGGAATACCTGGCTACGGATCAGGCTCGACGCAGCGCGCAGATTCTCCTGGTGTCCTCCGTCGCCAACACGTATCTGGCCCTGGCCGCGGACCGGGAGAGCCTGGCTCTGGCCGAGACGACTCTTTCGACTCAGCAGGACGCGTACAACCTGGTCAAGAGCCGGTACGACCGCGGCATAACGCCGGAGCTTGATCTGTTCCGCGCGCAGACGCAGGTGGATGTGGCCCGCGGCGACGTCGCTCTCTTCACCCAACTGGCGGCGCAGGACGAGAACGCGTTGAACCTGCTGCTGGGCTCCACGGCGCCGGCCGAGCTGCTGCCGACGAGTCTGGAGGGCGTTGCGGCTCTGAAAGAGCTTTCCGCCGGCGTCCCGTCGGATGTGCTTCTGTCGCGGCCGGACGTGCTCCAGGCCGAGGCCTTGTTGAAAGCGGCTTATGCCGATATTGGCGCTGCCCGGGCGTCGCTGTTCCCTCGCATCTCTCTGACGGCTGCCGTCGGGACCGCCAGTTCCGATCTCTCCGGCCTGTTCGAATCGGGTTCCGGCACGTGGAGCTATGCTCCGCAGGCGAGCATGCCCATCTTCGACACCCGCGCCTGGCTGGCGCTGAAGGTGACGAAGGTTCAGCGTCAGATCGCTCTGACGCAATACGAGCAGGCGATCCAGAACGCCTTCCGCGACGTGGCCGACGCCTTGGCCGTGTATGGCACCGTGGATCGGCAGGTAGCCGCGCAACGCTCCCTGGTCGATGCCGTGGCACAGACCTATCGCCTCTCCAAGATCCGCTACGACAAGGGAATCGACAGCTATCTGAGCGTTCTCGACGCACAGCGGTCTCTCTACGCGGCCCAGCAGGGTCTCGTCTCGCTCCAACGGGCGAAGCTGGCCAACCAGGTGAGATTGTACGCGGTCCTGGGCGGCGGAGCCGACTCCCCGGCAGCGCAGATGAAGCCCGATCGCGCATCCGCCGGCCTCTGAGCCAGCTTTCCTCGTTCCTGTGAGAGCGGCATTTCGTCGTCGCGAACCCGCGGCGATTGACTTATGCCGTGCGCGCGGTTACCCTGCCTTTTTGTCGTGATCCTGACCGATGATGCATGTTCCTACTGCGGAGATTGTATAATGGCGGTTCGACGAGGCTTATTCGTTATCCTGGTGATCGCGGGAGCATTCTGGAACGTTGCGACGGCGTTTGCCGGGCAGGACTATTCGCAGGGGCTCCTGGATCGCAAAGAGGTCCTCGACGCGGCGGCTCGCGTGACCGCAGCGGCCCAGCCCAACGCCGACTCGGTTCAGATCGACGATTTCACGAGGTGCGAGTTCGAGCCCGACGGCACCGGCGTTACCTGGTCCGACAACTACACGAAGGTCCTCACGGAGAAGGGCCGGCGGGCGGAGCAGAGCATGTCGTTCGGCTTCACGTTGCCGTACGGGCGGACCTCCGTCAAACTGCTGGAGCTGATCAGGCCGGACGGCTCGGTCGTGCCGATCGACGTCGAAAAGCAGAGCAAGGTCATGATCGACCGCTCGCAGATGGGCTCCAACATCTACGATCCCAACAGTAAGGTCCTCCAGGTCGGCGTTCCCGGCCTGCAGGTCGGCGATATGGTCCATGTGGTCGTGCGCCAGGAAACGATGAAGCGGTACATGCCCGGCACGTGGGACGATTACCAGGTCTTTGAATCGACTTCGCCGATCCAGCACGGAGTATACGAGGTACGCGCGCCGAAGGAGCGGCCGTTGGCTCGCATCGCCTTGCGAGACCCGATCGCCGGCACGGTCGCGCACAGCGAGCAGGAGAAGGACGGGCGGATCGTCTATCGCTGGGAAGTGACGAACGTGCCGCGATTCTACGGCGAGCCCGACATGCCCCCGGCGTACACTGTCGTTCAGCGCCTGCTGGTCAGCACGCTGCCGGACTGGAAGGCGATCTCGACGTGGTATTGGAAGTTGTCCAAGCCGCACCTCGATGCGACGACGCCCGAGATGAAAGCGACCGTCGACAAGCTGGTCGACGGTGTGACGGACCGCCAGAAGAGAATCGAGGCGATCTTCTATTGGGTCTCCAAGCAGGTCCGGTACATGGGGATCACGACCGAGGGCGAGGCCCCCGGCTGGGAGCCTCACGACGTGAAGATGACGTTCGAGAACCGGCACGGCGTGTGCCGGGACAAGGCGGCCTTGCTTGTGGCGATGCTTCGGCTGGCGGACATCGAGGCGTATCCGGTCCTGATCGACGCCGGCCCGAAGAAGGACGCGGAGGTCCCGGCCGTGATGTTCAATCACGCGATCGTCGCTGCGAAGGATCCCGACGGCTCCTATCAACTGATGGACTGCACGGACGAGAACACGAAAGATCTGCTGCCGAACTATCTGTGCAATTGCAGCTATCTCGTGGCCCATCCGGACGGCGAGACGCTTCAGACCTCGCCCATCGTGCCGGCCCGGCAGAATCTCGTTCACGTTCAGACCACGGGCGAGATCGACGGCCAGGGGAATCTGACGGCTGAGACGAGCATCCAGTTCGACGGCATCAACGACAACGCGTATCGAAGCCTGTTCGCCCGCAGCAAGCCCGAGGAACGCCGGCGATTCTTCGAAGGCGTTCTCAAGGCCTCCGTCGCCACGGCCTCGCTGACCGAGTTCGAGATCCGTCCCGCGGATGTGCAGGACACCTCCGAAAACCTCTCCATCCATCTGCGTTTCACGGCCGAGGACATTCTCATCGGCGACGGCCAGACGAGAATGATGCCCGTGCCGCAGGTGGGCTCGCGCGTCGGCCTGGCGAATTTCATCATCGGCCAGACCGGCCTCAAGCAACGCCGGTTCCCCCTCCAGACCAACTACGCCTGCGGCGTTCAGGAGAAGTTGAGTCTGCGGGTCGACCCGGCGGTGGGCTCGTTCGTGTCGATGCCGCAGTCCGATCCGATCGACGACCCGACGATTTCGTGGAGCCGCAAGTTCGTGAATCACGCGGGCTCCCTCGAAGCGGAAGGCGAGTTCCTCATCAAGGTGGTCGAGCTCGATCCGAAGCAGTACCTGTCGTTCAAGGAAGTTCTCAAGCAGATCGAGTACAACGAGCGAAAGAAGCCGGTCCTTGCGCACAAGTCCGCGGAGGCCGCGTCCGACGCCGACGTCGTCGTGCTGGACTCCCAGGTGGAGTACGACCTGGCCGACGCCCACAACTGGACCGAGCGATACCACGTCAAGAAGCAGGTCCTCACCTACAAGGGCAAGAAGGACAATGCCGAGATCAAGCTGGACTATAACCCCGTCTGGGAGGACGTGAAGCTGATTCGGGCGACCGTGACCACGGATGGCCAGACCAAGGAGATCAGCGAGAAAGAGATCAACCTGATGGACGCGGGATGGGCGGCTTCGGCCCCTCGCTACCCGGCGGCCAAAACGCTCGTCGCCAGTCTGCCGGCCGTGGAGATCGGCAGCGTGATCGAGTACGAGTACCAACGGCAGAAGAAGGATCGCCCGTTCTTCGCGACGACGCATGTGTTCCGGGGAATGAATCCGATCGACCGCCAGACGGTGAAGCTGACCGCTCCGGCCTCGCTGGCCCTGCAATTCCTCAAGGACGACAACGGGATCGCCGTGCCCGACGGAGAACTGCCGGCGGACAAACACGCCATCGTCGAGACGCAGGATCGCCAGGGGGAGAAGGCGACCTGGCAATGGCAGGTGCTGGATCAGACCGCCATCCGGCCGGAAGACAATCTCCCGCCGGGGGCCACGTTCAACCCCGTCCTGCGGATCACGGCGGGGACCTGGGAGACTTACGCTGGCGAAGTGCTCGCCGCTCTTCAAAAGGCGGCCGACGGCCAGAAGGCTGCGCAGGAACGCGTCGCTCAGATCATTCAGAACGCCAGGACGCCCGAGGCGCGGATCGCAGCCATTCGGGATTTCGTCGTTACGAACACGCGCGGGGCCGGGCCGGGCTGCGACGATCTGCCGCTCTCGGCGGTTACGCCGGCCGATCGCACGTTGTCCGACGGGTACGGCAACACGACGGATCGCGCGGTTCTCCTGTATGCGATGCTCAAGGAAGCCGGGCTGCGTCCCGAGTTCACTCTGATCGATTACGGCGCGTCCACGGATCTGCTCCAGCGATTTGAAACGCAGTACCCGGTGGCTGGGGCCTTCGGCAGCGTCCTCGTTCGCCTGCGGGACGGCGCCACGGACGTCTACCTGAACGACACCGATCAGTATGCGACGCTCGGCTCCACGCCGGCGGATGGGGGCTTGTCGTTGCCGCTGGCGCAGGGTCGGCCGGTGAGCGTGGCGGTGGCGCAGGATAAGAAGGATCGAATGGACTACGAGGTGCGGCTCGTCCTGGACGAGCAGGGCGGCGCCCGGATCACGATGGCGCGCAAGGACTACGGCCAATGGTTCGGCTCGCGGCGCAAGCTCTTCACGGAGATGCCGCCCGAGGAACGCAATCGCTTCTATCAGGAGATGGTCGGCGACATCTCCCAGGCGGCCGTGGCCGACAGCAATCTCGTGACGAACTTCGACTCCTATCCCGGCGTGGAGTCGTTCAGCGTCCGCGCGGACAAGTACGCCGTCCGCGACGGGGACTTCCTGTACTTCGAGCTGCCGCGGTCGCTGAGCGGCCTGTTCAACCTGCGTTCCGACGTGCACGAGAACCCGTACTATCTCGACAGCGACGTGAGCCTGCGGATCTCGACGGTCATCGAGCTGCCGGCGGGGTTCTCACAGGTGGTGCTGGCCCCGGACCAGAGAGACTGGCAGCTCCCGGCCGGCGGCGGCAGCGTTCGCGTGAGCGTCTCCAATCAGAGCCTTCCGAACGGCGGCGCGACGCAACTGACTATCTCCGATGAGGTCGACCTGAATCCCTTCATGATCGATTCGAAGGACTATCCGAAGCTGGTGGACATCGAAAGGCAGCTCACGCACGCGCAGGCGAGGACGGTTCTCGTGACTCGCGGCAAGTGACGTGGAGGCCGCGCAAGAATAGGAGAGGTCCTTCACAGACTCGTGAGGATTGTCGGCTCCAAGATGCAGGAACTCCGTCCGCGGACCCCTGGCATCCGGGACTCGTGAACCGGCAG
>JBDKUU010000995.1:0-12415 GCA_039679525.1 Phycisphaerales bacterium
GCACAAGCTGATTCCTGCCCTTCTTGAACGTTACGGTGACCTGATCGTTGTCCGCCACGAGGCCGCGACCTCCGGAACCCCAGTGCTCATGGACGAGCCGGCCGTTGAGCCAGACCTTGACGTGGTCGTCGGAGCCGATGCCCAAAACGCCGCTGGTTTCCTCGGGCATATCGATCTGAGCCCAAGCGTAGGCCGCCTTGAACCAGTCCGGGAATACGCCGGAAAGATCGATCGCCCCGTACTCCGAGTCCAGGACCGCCCAGGAATAGTCCTTCTCGCCGATCTTGACCTGTGGCGTGAACTGATCGAGAGGCACCTGGTTCGCGTCGAAGAACTGCTTCTCCGTCCGCTGATCCGGGAAATACCCCTCGCCTTTCCAGGGGATATCGATCGGACCCAGGAACAGCCACTTTCTGATGAACTTGCCCGGCTCAAGGTGTTCGTAAGTAGCCGCGCCGAGATCGGCTTCGGCCGTGGAGATCTTCACGATATCCGCTTTCGGCTTCGGCACAGTCCCTGCGGGGGCCGATGCGCCGATGGTCATGCCACCCGAATACCACTTGCCGTCCTGGTAGACCATGGTCATGGTCGCATCGTGGAGCAGCGATCCTTTTCGCGACAGGTAGACTGGATGCTCGTAGCCGTTTTCCGGTTTCTCCGGCCAGCTCGGCGTGCTGAGAAAATCGAATCCCTCCACGAATTGCGACCCTATTTCTCCTACGAACTGATCATACTGAAGATTCGTGATCTCTCTGAGGAAAGAGTTGGCCGCCATGTCCAGGAGAAGAGGCTTGTCCTTCCGGACGACCGCGCTGGCCATGGTGGCAACAGCCGCCAAGGGATTGCTCTGATCCTTGAACGGCTCTCCCGCGAGGACCTTCGCAATCTGGAGTTGTCCGACGCGGACGATGTCCTGATCCCGTTCATCGCGCAGGCCGCGATACTGCGGCGGAAGGTCTGCGAGAGTCGTGCCATCCTTCTGGGGCCAGAGAAACGCGATGTGGCAAATGCCGTCGCCCAGGGGGCCTGTGTAGTTTCGAATGGTCACGGCCGCGTCGCTGCCGAAGCTGTCGATCACGATCGGCCGCCAATTGGAGTCGACGAAGACTGCCGACGGGGGCAAGACGATCCGAAAGTAATTCAGGCAATGGGGGGTGCTCCAGCCGACCATGAAGTGCCACAAGGGCCCTTCCTTCCATGTGAAGCCGTCGAGTTCGCTCACACAGATGAACCGAAACTCCTTGCCCACCTCGACGGGCTGGACGAACCGCACGAAGTAATTGCCCATGCGGGCATCGATCTTGTCCACGTCGAACAGCAGACGATTGCCCTGCAGATCGTAGAATGCGGGATTGTCGAGAATCGAGAGATTTTCGATTCGATACGTGCTGCTGGCTTTGGAGTCCGAATTGGGCGCTTCCCGCAGATAGGCAAGCGTGAAGCGGCTCTCCGTGTCGATCCGGATCATCTGAATGCAGGAACTGTCGATCCGCTCCCGCTGGGCCAGCTTCTCCTGCTGGACCCATCCATAGATTTGGATCAGATCGTCCACCATGGGGTCGTCGACCGCCACCGTGACGCCCTTGTCGGGGGCGATCACGGCCTTTCGGCCGGCTTCGACGGCGACGCTCTCATTGGCCGTCTCGGCGACGACCTTGCCTCTCTGTACGCGAACTTCCGTCTTCTGCGCGAGCACGAGGGCCGGAGCCGTCAACAGGACGACCGCGCAGAGCCTGACTGTGTTGGTTTTCATCGTATTTCTCCTTCCGCCTCGCGGGCGGAGAAAAATCGGGCTGCATCAACTACTCGACAGTGACTGTGAACTCGGTCCCCAGCGCCTCCACCCGGCCGTGCGGAGTGCTGATGAAGAACGGCCCGTGCGGACTCTCCAGGCTGGCCCTGCAGTGGCCATGCTCCAGGTGAAACCGCGTTTCGCCGCCGTAGGACGCCAAAGTCAGCATGCTGTTTTCCGTGATCTGGAGCGTGGACTTGGCCGCCACCTCCAGGGTCAGATTCGATTGGCTCACGCAGTGGAACGTGTCCCCGAGATACACGCCGGAGTCGCCCTTGAGCGTGCGCCACGCGCCCGAGCCGTCATGCCGAACGAGGACCGTCCCCTCCAGGCCTGTCACTCGCATCGGCACCGGGGTCAGAGCCGCCGCTTCATCCGCCGGGACGGAACCGCTGCGGCCCAAAGCGAAGCCGACGACGATGCCGGCCGTCAACAGGATCGCCGCCGCAATGGCCAGTCGTCCATGGAACAGCCACCCTCTCGCGGCGTGCGGCCGACCGGAGGATCTTGCCACGATCCGAGTCGCGGCGTCTTTCGCAGTCGTGTGCGGCTCGAACGCGTCCGCGATCACCTCGTGCATCAGAGCGACTCGCCTGAACTCCTCGGCACAGGTCGGGCACGCAGCCGTGTGGGCCTTCAATTCTTCGAGGCGGCACTCGTCGATCGTCCCGTCCAGATACTCCTCGATGAGGTCCTGGAATCTGCGGCACTCGTTCATGGCTCGACCTCCTCAAGAAGTGGGGCCAGGTCTTTTCGCAGGATCTTGTAGGCCCGGTGCAGCCAGACGCGGACCGTACCCGGGCGTTTGTCCAGTTGCTCAGCGATCTCGACCGCGGAAAGCCCCGTCGTGAACCTCATGATGATCAGCTCCTGCAACTTGTTCGGCAGATTGCCGATGGTCTCTCTGACGAATCGAATCTGCTGTTCGGTCAGGCCGGGGTTCGACGAATAGACGCCGACGGCCTCTCGATCCGCAGGCTCGGCGGCCTCGCGATTCATCGCCGCCTTGAGCCGCACGTTCCTTCTGATGGCGTTGCTGCACTGCTGGATCGTGATCCGGCCCAGCCAGCCCGCGAACCGCGAGGGGTCCCGCAGCGTGTGCAACTGCGAATGGGCCTTCAGGAAGCTCTCCTGGGCGATGTCCTCCGCCTCCGCGGCGTCACGGACACGGCTGATGGCCAGGGCGAAGACCATCTTCCAGTACCGCTCCACGAGGACGCCGAACGAAGGGACATCGCCGCCCAGCGCCGCAGTCACGAGTCGTTCGTCATCGGCAACAGATTGCCTTGGCTCATCGGCCATCAAATCTCTCCAGAGAGGAATCGAACGCGATTCTACCAAGTAGAACGCCGATGCGGCAGATGCGCTACAGGCAATTTGCCTTGGGGGCTCTGCCCCCCGCCCCCTGGCATTTGCCGCTTTGGGCCAATGGCATGAGCCTCGGAGTACGCGACCGGCGAAACGCCGCGTTGCCTGAGCCCGGTCCCTTCCGAGGCCGCCCAACTCACGTCGCGCCCGCCCCCCCCTCATGGCCCACGAACCACGGAATTGCCATGGAATGCCGGCCCTCCTGCTTGATCTACCTGGTCGACCAGGCTATATTCGTGTATGTCGCTTGGAGAGAATCGAATGCTGGCGGCGCGACGGACAGACAATTGCATGAGAGCATTTGTGACTGGGGCGATCGCGCTACGCCAGGTAGCGAACGCGGGTGGACCAAAGTCACTGAGCCACCCGAAAGGGAGACCGAATGAGTGATATGGGATACTTCGGATGTCTCGGGCTCAGCCTCCTGTGTGCGGTGGCCGCCATCTTGTCTGCTCGTTCAATTGTCCGCGGGACGGGGGCAGCCGGTCCTGCGATCATGCTCTCGGTTGCCTCGTGTGTGGGATTCGTTTCTTCCACCCCTTTCGGAAGGACCAGGGAGATGCCATGGCTTCCCGCTTTGGCGGCCGTCCTATTCGGAACGCTTGTTTTGGCCACCATCCTCTCTTGCCTGTGTCAGATTCGGGATCGACTCAAATCGCAGGCCGAGAAATGAAAACGAAGAACCGCGGCATCATCCGTGCACGGTGCCGGCCGCGAACAAGCTGGTCGTCAGGACGGGGTAATGAAAGCGGCGGCCTCACATCGGACGGCTGAGGAAGCCGATCGTGGACTCCATGATGCGGGCTTGGAAGGCTTCCTGCTGCGTTTCCTGGCTCTGGCTTTGGAGGTCGTCGAGATTGGCCTGGCAGAACCGGCACCCCAGGACCTTGATGTGGAACTCGACGTACTTGTGCCAGTCGGGCTCCAGGGTCCCGAGCATGTACGCTCCGATGGTGTTTCGCTTGGGGCAACTGAAGCGGTAGTATTCCCACAGATCGGTCAGCAGGCAGTCCGGGATCTCAGCCTCGGAGGATAAATCCGTCCTCTGTTCTCCGCCCTCCGTCCTCCGGCCTAACGCCTCCAGCCTCCGGCCTATTTTCTCTCGTATCTGCTTGAGATTGCGGTGCTTGATCAAAGCCACGGCCTTTTCATCGAGTCCCATCCGCTTGGCCACGTCCTTATTCGGGATCTGACAGTAGAAGAGCATCTCGATGATCTGGAGATCGCGGAAGTTCAGGGCCTTCTTCATGCCGTCGACGATCTCGGACAGGGCCTCGGCCAGCACGGTCTTTTGCGTATCCTGTTGCTCGTCGGCCCGGGCGTACCAGCTCGCCGTCTGGGCGGGACTCTCGACGACGTCCAGCAGGTCGGAGGAGCCCTCTTCGTGGTCGCTGTCCCAGGTGTCCTGAATCAGGCAGACCTTGCGGGCCCCCGCGCTGCGATAGCTGTCGATGATCTTGCGGCGGATCAGGGCAAAGAGGTAGGTTTCGAGGTCGCACTCGCCGCGGTACTTGGCGATGCTGCGGAGAAAGGCGATGAACGTCTCCTGGACCACGTCCTCGGCGTCCGCGCGCTGCGGGAGCTTGGCGCGGGCGAAACGCACGAGCCGGCCTCGGTATCGGTTCACGAAGTCGGCCCACACCTGCTCATCGCCCTGGCGGATGCGATCCAGGAAGTATTGTTCACCCTTGGTAACGGCCATCGACACAACCCGGGAAGCGGCATGAGTCTTATGGGTCCTATCAGTCCTATAGGTCCTATTGCACCGATGCGATAAGGTCTATAGGACTCATATGACTCATAGGACGGATAGGACCGGCCCGCTCACTGCACGATCATGAGGATCGAGACGATGGCGACCACCGCCAAGACGACGCCGGCGATCCTCAACGACCATTCATAATACCCGCGAGTGGCCATGTTGAGGAAGAAATAAATCACGCCGATCAGCACGAGCACGCCGACGGCCGACAGCCCCATCCGGGCCCAGCTCATCTGCACTTCGCGGGTCTGACGCACCTTCACGTTCGCCAGTTGCCACAGCTTCTGGCCGGAGACGTCGACCAGCATCGCCTGCCGCCAGACTTTGCCCGTCGAAGTGTCCAGGCTCTGCACGAAACGATCCACGATGAATCCGCCGTTGAGCACGTCCGTGGTCGAGATCGGAGGCCGGCCCAAATCCGCGAGACTGCGGCCCGTTTCCCTCCCCAGCGCCTCCGTCAGCCGCGCTCTGGCGTCTTCGAGGGCCTGTTGATTCGCCTCGCTCTCGCTCGTGCAGGTTCCGTTTGACCGGGCGATGATGAACGACTCGTTCGGCCGGGCGCTCGCATAGGAGCCGAAGCTGTCGACCCAGGATTTGTCGATGAAACGGGCCTCGGCGCTGGCCCTGCGACCGGTGCTGGTGGCCGTGGCCACGATTTGACTGCTATCCTGCGAATTGGGGAACGCGATCGTCCCGCCCTGGACCGCGTCCACGTCGAAGTGCCCCGGGACGACGCGGAAGGTCAGCCCCACTTCTCCAGGCTCGATGTTCCGCAGGTCGGCCTCGATGGCACACCGCACGCTCGGCAGTTCCCGCTCCAGCGAGCGTCCGAACGTCGCGATGAGGCTTCGCTCGTTGTTCTCCTGGAAGAGAATGACCTTGACCGCCGCGTTCGGGTCGCCCGACACGGTGCGGATCGGGTCCGCCATCCGTCGGCCCAGCGCCTTGGCCGCGGCCAGACTGGACGGATACACGTCCGCCTCGAGTTCCTGGTCGACGCCTTCCGACCAGATGGGCGACAGAGGCGAGGAGGAAGTCGCCGCCGGGGACAGGGACGTCGAGGGTACGCTCAGGCGAGCGTGCGCGCCGCCGACCTCGCCCTGAACGTCGCCGGCCGACATGCTGATGCTCGCGCTCGACTGGGTCGGCGCCCAGATCTGTTCCATCGGGTACGACTGAGGCGACGGAGCACGTCCAGCCATATGCGGGACGACGAAGAAGAACCCGGCCACAACCATGACAATCAAGGCGACGATCAGTCCGACCCCGACCTTGGGGGCCTTGGCCAGGAGGATCACCAGCAGGACGAACAGGAACGTCACCGGCACGACGAACAGCGGAATCGCTTCCTCGTGGGCCAGGGCGCCCCCGGCGGCAAATCGGTACAGGATCACAGGGGCCAGAAGGAGCAGCCCGCCGATGACCCACGCGCCGGCTTTCGGCGCCTTGGCGATCAGGATGATCAGCAGTACGAAGAGAAACGTCAGCGGCACGATGACCATGGGGATGATTGCTTCATTCATAGAACTACTCCCTGGGGCGGCACCGGCGCAAAGACCGGCGTCCGCCGCCGCGGCGGCCACGACATCACGAACACGGAGACCAGCATGATGACCCCGGCGACCATCGCCTCCTCCTGACTGAACATGCGGAAGAGCGTTTCCATCGCCTGGTTCACCTGGTTCTGCTGGAGGAGACCAACGACGTTCTGCAACTCGCCCTGCGACATCACCTCGCCGCGGAAGAACAGGATCGCCCAGAAGAACCCGACGAGCCCCAGCAGGGCGCGAATCAGGTGGGCGGGACCATTCTTGCGCCGGCCGATCATGATGAGGATGGCGGCCATGAACAACAAAGCCCCGAACAGAACCGTTCCGGCCTGCTCGACGGCGCCGGGCCACGCATCACGCAGAGCCCCTCGAAGCTGCACGATCGGCTCCGCATTCGGCCAGGCCGCATCGGCGATGGCGGGCAGGTGCATCGCAACGGCCAACCCGATCACAATCGCCACGAAGGCGATGATGTGTCCCAGGGCCGCGAACAACCCGCCGATGGGATCGAAGGGCTCGTACATCGTCGCGGCGCTCGCGTAGGACGGCCACGACGGGGTCTGTGCGACCGCCGGCCGGACCTGTGGATTCTCGACGCCAGGCTGCCCCGGCTCGACGGGCATCGCCGCAGGCTCCGGGGCCGGCATCTGGGCCGCGCCCTGCGACAGAGGCTGCACGGGGATCGCGGTGATTTCACTCGGATCGCTCCACATCACCAGGGGCAATCCGTCTTTGTCCGTGAACTGGCCGACCGCGATCAGGATGATATCGATCAATTGACCGATCCCGCACAGGCCGAAGGTGAAGAGCCAGAGGATGCCGGTGCCGACCTTGCCCACGTAGAACCGCTGCACGCCGCACAGGCCGAACACTCCGGGGAGGATCGCCAGAAGCAAAGCCGTCAATCGCTTGGCCGGGGAGACCGCCCCCGCGGGCGTTCCCTGCGGATAGCTCGGCTGAGGCAGCGTCCCGGGCGCCTCCGCGACCCCGAACACCCGCGGCGGGACGAACAGGATCACGAAGAACAGGATCGCCGGGAAGATGATGAAGAACAGGGCGATCGCCGCGTCTTCATTGTGGAGATTCATAGTCCCCATCATGATCGCGGACATCAGGACCGTCTGGATGCAGACCAGGAGCAGCCCCGGCCGAACCAGGTAGCGATACCACCCGCTGAACGTGCGGCGAAACATCATGATAAAGCAGAACAACGAGAGGACCAGGGAGTCGATGCCGAAGGCGACCGCGATCCCGAAATCGTCGCCGTGCATTCCCGTACCGGCCAGGATCACCAGAAACAATCCCAGTCCCAGGCTCAGCAGCCAGCCCACCAGCCACATCGTCGGCGTGCTCGGCTTGACCGGCCGCGCCATCGAACCGGTTCGGACCGATCCTTGGCGAAGACTCGACGGAACGACATTTTGCCGAGGCATCGGCCCTGCGGAACCACTACCCTGACGGGGCATCGCGGGAGCGTCACCCGAGGGCGCCGCCGGAGCAGGCATGCTCTGTCCTAGCAGGCTGCGGGTCTGAACCACCAGGACGATGCCGGCCAGCGTGCAGGCTGCGACGATCGGATGCAATCCGAAGATCTTGCCGGAAATCAGGCCCAGGAAGGCGGCCAGCACCGGCCATCCCAGCACGACCCGTTTGCAGCGGCGGGGATCGGTGATCTTCACCCAATCGATCAGCAGCAGCGGCACGGCCAACGCCAGAAACCGCGTGATTCCAAAACCGAACGGGCCGATGACAATGGGTCCCGGAAAACGCTGCCCGGGGTGCCCCATGATCCAGCCCACGCCAAACACGCCGGAGAGAATCGTCCCGACCAGGGTGGCCACGAACGACGCGAAGAGCATGGTCCCGGCTTTCCCGAGTCCTTTTCTTTCCTGGTCCAGCGCGACCCACCATTGCCCGATCGAGCGAACGATGATATTCGAGGCGATGCCGATCATGATGAACACGACCGCGGCCAGCTTGAGCCGGTTGTCGTCGCTGCCGCCCGAGAGAAAGCCGGCGCCGAGGGCCGTGGCCGCCATGGCGATCAGAGCCAGCTTGTGACGCTGGTGCGAGCTGAGCGGGTCCGCGATCGGGGTTCGCGTGCGGCCGACGTGCTGGGCGCGTTCCTTGACCGTCTTGAATTTCTCCGCCATCTGCTTGCTGAAGAACTCGGCCTTCTTGGCGAACTGCTCGGCCTTTTTGCCGATCTCTTTGCTGAAGTCGCTGTCGGCCGCTCGAGGCTGGGCCGCCCCTTGAGCCTGGGCCTGCTGGGCCCCGTGGATCTTCTGAGCGATGTGCTCGGCGACGACGGAAAGCTCCTCCGGCGCGAACTGCGACACGCTGTTGCGGACGTGCTCGGTGCCGAAGACGTCCTCGACCATATCCTGAACGCTTTGGTACCGCTCGGCCGGGTCCTTGGCGAGGGCTTTGCGGATCACGCGGGCGAACGGCTCCTCGATGTTCGTCAGGTCCGGGGCCGCGGTCATGTGCTTCATCAGAATCTCGGCGGGGCTCGCCCCCAGGAACGGGACCTGGCCCGTCAGCATCTCGTAGAGCAGAATGCCGAGTGCGTAGATGTCGATGCTGCGGTCATACCGGCCCGCGCCGATCTCGGGCGCCATGTAATGGACGGTGCCCACCGTGATGGTATGGCTGCAATCATGGCTGGCGCTGATGGCTTTGGTCAGGCCGTAGTCGCCGATCTTGACGTAGCCGTTTTCATAGAAGATATTTCCCGGCTTGAGGTCGCGGTGCACGATGCCGCACTCGTGAAGGAAGGAGAGCCCTTTGCCGATCTCGCGGAGAAAGAACGCCGCCTTCTGCGAGCCCAGGCCGCCGGGAGATTCCTTGAGCAGATCCGCCAGCGAAGGACCCGCCACGTACTCCATGATCACGAACGGCTTGCCCTGGTCGTTGTGCTTCACGTCAAACACGGTGACCAGGTGCGGGCTCTTCAAGTTCATGCACTGGCTGATGCCTCGCAGCTCGATCTGCTCGTAGCTTTGGACCACCTTCAACGCGACCTGCCGGCCGCTGTCGCTGATGGCGTAGTAGACCTCGCCGAAACCGCCCCGCCCCGCCGCTCGCTGGATCGTGTAGCCTTCGAGCGGCCGATCTCCATATTTGTATTGGTACGTGTCCATGGGTTTCTTCGCCGGATAAGAAAGAATCACACGTCTTGGTTTATGCTTCGAGCCTGGCCACGACCATCGAGAGCTTGCCGATCTCGACGGGCTTGCCTACGGCCAGGCCCACGCTTGGGTCAAAACTGCGCCCGTCAACAAGTATACTATCCTTGGCCCGGCAAAGCAGCCGGCCATTTTGTGCAAACAGAGCGACCGGGTCTTTCACCTGGTCGGTGCGGATGTGATTGTTCGTGTACGGCCCGACCAGAATGTCACGGTCCATCAGGACGACCTGGCGGATGTCGGGCCGATTCAGCCGGGCGCCGGAGATCGTCAGCAGAGCGGTCGTGCTGGCGGGGTTCGGAAGATGGAACCGCAAAATACACCGCGGCGACAGGGTGATTCGATCGCCGTCGCGAAGCATCGCCTCGCCGACCGATTTGCCGTTGACGTCGATCGGCGTCTGGGACCGCACGAAATAATCTTCATCCACCCGCTCGATCAGGACCACCGGCGTATTCGGGTCGGTCATCAGGCCCAGCATCGGGCGAGCCTGGGAGCTGATCGGACCGATCGTGACCCGCGGCTCCCGGAAGACGAGGAAGCTGCCCACGCCGTCGATCTGCATGACGAATTTCGAAGGCAGAGATTCGCCGTCGGGGTTCGGCATCGCCCGTTCCTGCATCGGTGATTCCGGTTCATAACGATTCGCGGATGCCACGGCGGCATCCGTTTCTGGACTGCTGGGCCCCATGATCGGGGCCGCATCCGCCAACGTCAAGCCCAAAGGGCCCGCATCCAGCTCTTCATACGCTTCAGCGGCCCGTTTGATTTCGGAGATCGCGGCATCCAGCCACGCGGCCGACGGGCAGACCAGCTTGACCTTGCGAAGCAGCGGCAACGCATCGCCCGGCTTGCCGGCAGCCACGTACAACGCCGCCTGGCGGCACCGGGCCAACGCCTCGACCAGCTCGGCCAGCTCTGCGCCATCCTTGCCGATCGGAGCGACCCGCTGCACGAAGGCTTGGGCGCGGTCGACGCGCCCCTGGTCCAGATCCGACCGAATCCGTTCGAGAGTCCGGGTCTTGATCCGGCCCAGAAGATCGCCGGCCTGGCCGTTCTTGCTCTGGCCCAGGCCGGTCGACCGCACGATCTCCATCGCCTCTTCGAGATCGCCCCGATTCAGGGCCATCTCGGCCTTGGCGACCGCGTCGTCGGTCTTGAACCGGGCCGCCGCCAACTCCTGTCGAACCAACTGGGCCCGGCCGTCGCCGGCGGACGCTTCGTCGAGAATGCGCCCGCCGACAGAGAGCCAGCCGTCTTCGATGTGCCGTTTGGCCTCCGCGACCCGCATCGCCTGCTGCTGACAGACCTGCTGATTCTTCGTCATCGCCTCGCAGATCGCGGTGCGAAGCTGGGCGACCTCCGCCGTCATGCCGCCCAGCTTCTCCGCCTTGCCGCAATCCAGCAGAGCGGCTTGGAAGCGATTGGCCGCCAGGTGTTCCTGCCCGCGTCGAACGATCTCGCGGGCCAGCCGGCCGATGAGCCTCTGGCCGTACCGGTGGGATCGAACGTCACCCGCCTGGGCGATCTCGAAGGCTTCATCCAGCCGGCCGTCGGCCAACGCACACTCAGCTTGTCGGATTCGCAGGATTAACACGGCCAGAACCCTTTTCATTGATGATTGACGATTGACTATTGATTATTGATCAATCCTCAATTCGACATCGCCGGCTCCGGGGCCGTCACGGTCGTCGTCGCCACGGCCGGTTCCTCGGCTCGGGTCTTGAAGTAGTCGTCGACCTGGGCGACCAGATCCGTCTCACTGACCGTATCGACCTCGTTCACCGGGATGGACTCGACGAACTTGCTCTCGTGAGCCAGGACTCGCTCGGCCACGTCCAGACGCTTCTGAATGTCGCCGATCAGCTTCTGGGTCTGGGCCAGCTTGCTGCTGTCGACCTGGAACTGCGTGCCGGTCGCGGCGGCCTGAAGCGTCCGATACTGGCTGGCCAGCGCCTCGATGCGATCCTCGAGGATGCGCTTCTGGCTCTTGGTCTTCTCCAGCATCTGCATGGCCGCGGTCAGAGATTTCTCGCGGGTGTCCAGCAGCTTGACTCGGCTGGCCAGGACCACTTCGCTCTCCTTGAAACGCTCGAACCGGGCGGCCAGGTCTCCCTTCAGCTCGGACCGTCCAAAGGTCCTGCCGGCGAAGGAGTATTGAACTCTCGGCTCTTCCAAAGCCACCCGCAGGGTCTTGATCTTGTTCTCTTCGTCCTGGAGAGCCGCCTGGCCCTTGGCGATCTCGCCCTTGAGGGCCGCCACCTCGACTTCTTCCTGGGCGATCAGCCGGATGTTCGCGTGCATTTCGGGAATGATCTCTTCGATCATGTCCCGGGCCCGGCGAAGCTCGAACTCGACAGGAACCGCATCCTTCACCGCCGTTTGAACGCCGCGAGCAGAGCTCTTCACGTAGCTGACCGCGTCTTTGCCGAACAGCATGCCGCCGACCAGCCCCAGCCCCACCACGCCCATTACGCCCCACTTTGCCCATCTGAGAATCATAGTCGTGCTCCTTTAAACCAAGCAACCCACATAGGTTTTGTTTCCAGCCGTAACACCGGCCACATTAGGTTGGTCGCAAACCCGTAACATTTATTGCAGGGCCCGGCTGAGAATCCGATGCGAAAAACCGCATTCTCGGACCTTGGAGGGGTCGGCAAGGCAAGGATCGCTCCCCACCACAGCGTCAATAAGGTCAACGCGGTCAACGAGGCCCCCTTTCTCCTTCTCGCGCAAGTGCCGCCGCCCCCGCTGG
>JBDKUU010000996.1:0-7568 GCA_039679525.1 Phycisphaerales bacterium
GAGGAACTGCCGGGGCAGGGCGCCCCGCGGGAAGAGACTGCGAAATAAGACAAAAAAAGCGGGGCGGCTCCAAGGAACCGCCCCGTGTGTTCGTAACTCCGTTTGATGACTTCGATCAGTCCTTCAGCTCGCGAACCCAGACGTTCCGGTAATGAACCGGGTTGCCGTGATCCTGGAACTGGATGGGGCCCTTCTCGGGCAGGGGACGGAAGCCCGTGACCGCGTGGGCGTTGATCCACTGGGTGCCGCCCTCGAGGGTGACGTGGTCCTGGATGAGCACGCCGTTCTGGAAGATCGTGAACGTCGGCTTCCGCGTGATGTTGCCGTCCTTGTCGAAGATCGCGCGATGGTAGATGATGTCGTAGCTCTGCCACTCGCCGGGCTTGCGGCAGGCGTTGACCAGCGGCACGGACCGGCCGTACAGGGCGCCGCACTGGCCGTCGGGATAGGTCTTGTTCTCATAGGAGTCCAGGACCTGGATCTCGTAGTCGCCCTGGAGGAACACGCCGCTGTTGCCCCGGCCCTGACCCTGGCCCTTGACCGTGGACGGGGTCGCGAACTCGAGGTGCAGTTGGCAGGAGCCGAACTGCTGCTTGGTCTGGATGTACCCGGCCTTCTCGACAGACTCCATGGCTCCGTCGCGGAAGACCCACTTGGTGGGCTTGCCGTCCGTGCCGGTCCAGTTGGCGGCCATGGAGGCCTCGGTGCCGTCGAAGAGCACGATCGCATCGGAGGGGGCGGCGCCGCACTCCGCGGCGGGCGTGATGATCGCCGGGGCCGGACGGGCCTCATCGTGGACCATCCACCGGCCGGTCGGCGTGTCCACATACTGGGTCAACGGCTTCTGCTCGGCCGGTTGGGCCGGCGGGGCCTTGACGGGTTCCACCTTCACCGGTTCGGTGGTCTTCTTGGCCGTGTCCTGCGTGGCGCATCCCGCAACAACCCCCAGCAGGGCGATCGCAACGACCACAAGCAACATCGTTCTCATGAGCACTCCTTTCTCAATCTACTCTTTACGATTGACGATTGACGATTTTGCGTCACCGTGTACGGAGTGTCCAATGATATGCGCAAGATCGTCAATCGTAAATAGCAAATCGTAAATGGGCTGCATCAGGGTGTGCCCAGATGTTCCGGCGGACCGAAGACCCCCGGGCAAACGTGAGAGGTTTTCACTCCGCGAGGCTGACTACAGGTCCGAAACGGACCTGCTTGGCGAGTTTACCGCTTTGGGCCTCCAGCAAGGCAGGGGAATGAGACGCTCCCCTCAAGGGCGTGCGCAGCACCCCTACTGCTGGTGGCTCCCAAGCGGTAAACTCCCGCCGCCCCACCGCGAAGCGGTGCTTCCTGTTCCGGCGGCGGATTCTGGATCGGTCCGTTCCTTCCTCTATTCATCTAAAGAGACCGGTCCTACGCCAGAAGGATCATTCACACCCAAATGGCCCGCGTCACTTCTTTTCGCGGTTGCGGAAGATCGCCGGATCGAGCAGGCCGAAGGGCGTGAAGCTGCTCCTTGTGGTCAGGCGGATGCCCAGGGCGACGGTGATCGCGGTGCCGGAGAAGATCGAGATCATGATCGCGATCTGGTACTTGATCGCGGTGGACGGACTCGCGCCGCCGAGGATGACGCCGGTCATCATGCCCGGCAGGGACACCAGGCCGATGGTGGCCATCGTCGCGACGGTGGGGGCCAGGGCCGCCTGCGTGGCTTTCCGCACGTACGGCCGGGTCGCTTCGAAGAGCGTCGCCCCCTCGGCCAGGCTCTGGAGAAAGGCCTTTTCCGTCGAGCGGATCGACTCGTAGAACGTTCGGATGCCGACGATGTCGGCCCGCAGACAGTTGCCCAGGATCATGCCGCCGATGGGGATCGCGTATTGGGCGTCCAGGAGGTTGGGGCGGCGAAGGATCAGGCCGGTGAAGAGCATCAGGGGAATCGCGGTCCCGGCTACGAGGGCCAGAAACACCGGCCAGGCGATTCGCCAGAACCGCAGGCCGCACGAGCGGACGATCGAGACGTCCGCCACGACCACCATGACCACGAGCCATGCGGCATTGAGCCACAGGATGTTGAGCTGAAAGATCACCTGGAGGTACAGGCCGACGAGCAGGAGCTGGACCGTCATCCGGACCAGGCTGGTCACGGTCTCGCTCATCATGGGGACGCGGTACCACAGGATGATCGCGAAGGGAAAGGCCAGCAGCAGGTACGCCGCGGCAAGCTCCCACGCGCCGATATCCACGATTTCGTTCATGGCGTGGCCCTCGCTTGGGGAGTGCACGGAAGCTCGATGACCCGACGCACGAAAGAGAAGACCTCCGGATCGTGGGCCACGATCAACGCGGTCGCATCCTCCCGCGTGCGGAAGTAGTCGGCGACTGTCTGCTTGCTGAATTTGTCGAGGGCCGAGGTGACCTCGTCCAGCAGGAAGATCCGGCGGTCCAGCAGAATGGCCGAGACGAGGGCGATTCGCTGCTTCTCGCCGCCGGACAGCGAGCCCACGTCCTTGTGCAGCAGGTCGCGGGCCAGGTGGAATCGCTCGAACAACTCCGGGACGCGATCCAGATTGCGGCGCAGGCCGGCGTTGATGCGATAGTGGAACGGACGCTCGATAGCCTGGGCGGCGGTCCCGGTCCCGAGATCGGGCTCCTGGCCCATGTAGGCGACATGCTGCCTCAACCGCCAGACGGAGGCCGGCGTGATCTCAGTGCCTTCGATGGCCACCGACCCGGCGTTGGGGACGACGAAACCGAGGAAGCAGCGAAGCACCGTGGACTTGCCGCAGCCGGAAGGGCCGGTGATCAGGGCCTTTTCGCCCGGCTCAAGCGAGAGCGAGAAGGCGTGCAGGACCACCTGCCGGCCGAAGCGGATTTCGACGTCTTTTGCTTCCAGCGCCTTGGGCATGGTCACCGTGTCGCTCCGTTTGTAGTGTGCCCGTCAGGGCATATCTTCGCTCTTGTTCGCAAGGGCGGAGACGACAACGTCTTACGGCGTCACTACGAACGCTGCGGTCACTTGTTCTCCGCCAGGGCCTTTTCCAGGTTGCCGAAGCCGTCTTGCCACTCGTTGAGCCGGGTGACGTTCTTCTGCTTTGCGATGGCCATGAACTGGTCGTAGGTCGCCTGGATCGAATCCTGAATCGGCCACGCGGCGTTCGTGGTCCTGGCGGTCTCGCGCAGGTCCTTCCATCTCATCATGAAGGCGTACAACGCCGGCAGTTCGGCCGCCTGCACGCGGAGCCGCAGGGCGGGGTCGTTCGCCACGGCCTGCTCGGCGGCCTGGAGATGCTGCCAGCCCTGCGAGAGCGTGTCGAGCGAGATGAACTTGGCCTTGGTCTCTTCGAAGCAGCCGAGCCAGTCGCCGGCGGCTTCGACCGCGTCGTGCGTGGTCTTGAGGTACGCCTTGATGTGCGGGGCCGCCGGGCCGTAGTAGCCTTCGATGAATTCGTTCGTGAGGGCCTCGCCGTCGCGGCTGGGGTCCCAGAGCAATTTCGCCAGCACCCAGGCGCGAAGCTCGGCCATATCGGCCGCGTTGGTCGTGTACGCTCCCTGCTCGAAGATGCCGGTGACGTTGTGGTCCGCGAAGAACTTCACGTTGGGCCCGAGGACTCGCAGGTTCGGGTGCGGCAGGAAATAATGCCGGAAGTTGGTCGTGTAGTCCCAGATGTACAGGCGTTTGCTGATCTGGGACCATCCGATAATGTCGTCGCGGAAGGCCTTGTTTCGCTCGTCGGCCAGCGGCTTGCAGAACGAGCACTCGATGCTGCACAACTGGACGATGACGTTGGGCCGGGGCTTGGTGATCTTCGGCGGCTTCCGCGTGTACTGGTAGGCCAGCGTGCTGAGGGCGACGTTCGGGAATTCCTTCTCGACGTCCTCCGCCACAGCGTTGACGAACCGCAGCACCAGACCCGCTGGGCTGCCTTCCTCCTGCTCGATGGCCTTGCAGGCGGCGCATTCACAGTTGCCGTACCAGTCGTTCTGCGAGACCGACGCGATGGTCGCCTCGGGGTTGTTGCGAAGCTGCTGCTTGAGGTTCTTGACCAGCTCCTGACGCATGGCCTCATTGGTCAGGCAGAGCTGGGCGTGCTCGTACTTGCGTTTGCCGTTGATCTCACTGAACCAGTCCGGATGCTCGGCGAAGTACTTCTCCGGCGGGATCAGCGGGAAGAATGTGTGGACGAACCCTTCGTAGACGTGCTTGCCGCCGTGGCGGGCCTCGAGGCGATGGGCCTGGCCGTTGGCCTTGTTGCGAGCCGCCCAGTCGCCGTCGAAGGCGTCGTACCAGAAGGGGGAACGGTACTCCAGCGGCGGGACGTAGCGAACGTCGAGCGTATCGACGGAGACGGTCGGCTTCTTGGGGATCGTGCTCTCTGTCGAGGACCACCACCGGCAGCCCAACTGGTCTTCGAGGAAGGTGTAGACGGCGTAGAGCGTCCCTCGCGGCCGCCCGCCGGCCAGAATCAGGTCGTCATCGACAGTTCGCAGGACGATTCCCTCGGCCCCGAGTCCATCCGTCGAGAAGTTCTCATCGGCGAGCTTCGCTGCCGCCGGCCCGACGAAGATGCATGAAGCCTGTTCTTTCTCTTGGTCGATGACTTTGAATTCCCCGCCGGTGATCTGCCCGAGGAACTGGGCCAGCTCCTTCGCCGCGTACTGCTCGGGCTCCGAGGCGTCGGGGGCAAGCACGATGACCGCCTGCGCCTGCCCATCTTTCGAAATCGTGATCGCCGAGAGCCCCAGCGACGCACACAACGCCAGGATCAGACCCACACACCCGATTCGTTTCACGCTCAACATGTTCTGTCACCTCCCTTGTAGGGTGTGCCATGCACACCAATTCTATCGAACCAAACCCATTGAAGGTGTGCGCGGCACACCCCACATCTCCGTCGGACCATCAACTTGCGTAGCTGTGCAAGCCCGCGAAGATTTTCGCCAGATTCACCCAAATGAGGGTGATGACGATCGCGACCATGCCCGCAATCGCCCACACGCTGTTCAGGTGAGGACGTCGCGAGCCGTACATGTAGCGCCAGTGGAAATACCCGACGTAGGCCAGCCACGAAGCCAGCGACCAGAGTTCCTTCGGGTCCCAGCCC
Organism: Phycisphaerales bacterium; assembly: GCA_039679525.1. Classification (GTDB taxonomy): domain Bacteria; phylum Planctomycetota; class Phycisphaerae; order Sedimentisphaerales; family Anaerobacaceae; genus PLanc-01. The sequence continues at coordinate 5,100 of JBDKUU010000996.1, forward strand.
CAGGAGCGGCCCCAGGCCAGCTTGCCCCACCAACTGCCGAGGATCAGGCCCAGCGTCAGCAACGGAAAACCGATGGCGATCAGCTCATACGTCGCCTGCTCCGGCGAAAGCAGTGCGCCGCCCTCGCGCGGACTTGGCAAAAGCAACTGCTCTGCGGCCTGGAACGCGGCCTTGAGCATGAAAATGTAAGAGAACATGTAGACCGCCACGTGCGGGGCGAACAGGGGACTCTGCAGGGCCGGCGGAAGCTGCTGCGGCTCAGCGTTGAATATGAAGCCCGCCGGGAACAGCACGATCGCTCCGATCAGCATGTCCGCCCACTGGCCGCCGATTCGCAGGACGCGCCGGCTGAACCAGGAGATCGGATAGCATGCCACGCCCAGGGAGAGGAAGACTTCGAAGAGGTTCTGCAGCGGCACGTGCTGCACGTGAATCCAACGATAGATGAACGCAACCGCCGCCAGGGCGAAGCCACAGATGAAAAGACCTTGACCGGCCCGGACGCGTCGCGTGACCGTCGTCGCGAACGCCATCAGGAAGGCGGCCATGGCCGCGTAGATCAGCAAGCCCTGAATTGTGTACTTGATTTCCATAGGGTTATCGAGATTCCTCGGGAGGCGTGGGTCGAGTTTTGATGCGGTTCAGTATCCGGCGGCCCCAGAAGTGCCAGAAGATCCCGCCGGTCAAGAGGACGTAACCGCCATAGATGACGTTCAGGCCGGAGTCCGAAACGACCATGATTCTGCTGACCAGCCTGCCGAAGTCGTCTTTAAGGCAATCCTTCTGGTAGAAGTGATAGCCGCCATAGTACAGCGGGTGATTGACCTCGATGTCCTTGGCGGCGACCACCTCGCCGTCTTTGACGATCTCCAGTTCGCTGATAAAGTCCTTCGGAGTCCTGAAGTAGGCCATTACGAGCGGGTCGTTCGGGCTCCCGTGTCCCGGCCGGTCTTCGAAGACGTACCGTTTGCCCGGCGGAGCCCCCGGCTTCTCGATCGTCACCTCGACGGCGGGATTGGACCCGCCCGGCTGGTCGAACACGGTCGTTTCCTGGCCCCGGAGGTCGATCTTGAAGTTCTGAAAGACCCGTGTGATGGTCAGGACGCCCAGGCCTTCGCCCAGCGACAGAGTCTGTCCTGCCTCGGCGGGCATTCGCCAGCTTCGCCCGTCGCGGCTCCAAACATAGAGTCGGCCCGGCTTGTAATACTCGATTCGAAACGCGTTGAGCCGCACGGAGAAGGGCAGTTCGCGAACGTCGTTGCTGTCGGTCCAGACCCGGCTGCTTTGCGTCTGCTCGTGAAGGTCCATCTCCGCGATGGGGATCTTGTCGATGCCGAAGAGCCGGCTCTGGAGGGTGTGGCCGGGCTTGGAGCCCCACATCATGCCCAGCAGGACGAGGATGCAGCCCAGGTGCATCAGCAATAATGACGGCACGCGGAGGAGTCGGGGAAACAGGACGACGCCCAGAACCAGCAGGGCGACTGCGGCGAACCAGAAGACCGCCAGCGGCATGGAGCTGAAAAACGCCTGCGCGCGCTCGGCCCCGATGAAGGCGCCGTAGATTGACAGCACGGTCAATAGGATGATCGCCGCCAGGACGGCCCAGAGCGCCGCCCGCCTGAATCGAGTCATTCATTCTCCTTAGCTGGCATTCTTCATGTCTGGCCCCCAGAGGGCATCCATCAACGATTCTATTATCCGCCAACCCCCGAGGTTTGCAAGCGTAATCACCAGCAAACGGCGGACCGGACGGGGATCGCGACTTGATGTTTCTCCCGGGATCGAATAAACTGTAACACTTGTCCTTCGTAGGTGATGTAACACAAGCATGAAGCTGGTTTTACACAATTTGACGTATCACGACTGCCCCGTGGCGGTCCGGGAGAAGGTGACTTTCTCCGCCGAGCAGCGGCACGCCATGCTCCGGCAGATGCACCACGACCAGATCGGCGAGGCGGTCATCGTGCAGACCTGCAACCGGCTGGAGTTCTACCTATACGCCAAAAAGAGCTTCGACTGCCGGGGGTTCCTGGGCGGCCTGCTCGCCGCGTACGGGACCGACGCGGTCGAGGCTTGGACCCAGCACGGCCGGGAGATGGCGGGGATGGACGCGGTCCGGCATCTGTTCGAGGTGGCCGCCGGTCTGGACTCGCAGATGATCGGCGAGAACCAGATCCTCGCCCAGGTCAAAGCCGCGTACACCGAGTCGCTCGAAACGCGGATGAGCCGGCTGGTCTTCCATCGGCTCTTCCACAACGCCTTTCGCGTGGGCAAGGCGGTGCGGACGCGGACCCACATCAACTGCGGGGCGGTCTCCATCGGCCTGGCGGCGGTGGAGCTGGCGAAGGAGAAGACCGATCTGTCCGCGTCCCGCGTAATGATCGTCGGGGCCGGCGAGAACGCGGAACTCATAGCCAATTATCTGTTCAAGGCCGGGGTATCGGGCCTGGTCATCGCCAATCGCGATAT
>JBDKUU010000997.1:0-5400 GCA_039679525.1 Phycisphaerales bacterium
CACCTGGTCGAGAGGAAGGCAAAGAGCGCGGTCGTGGCCGGGATCAACGATGCCCCGGCGGTGAATCGTTGCTTCGAGGCCGGCGTGGGCAAGGACGTTTCCCTGTCCATCGGCTGCACGGTCGAGAAACGATTCGGCCCGCCGCTACAGGCCGAGGCGCAGGTCGTACGACTGATCGAGAATCCTCGCATGGCGGTCGTGCGGATCGGGGACGTCGAAGCGATTCTGGGCGATGGCCCCACGGCGTTCACCAGTCCTGACCAGTTCCCGCCGTGCGGCGTCGATCCGCTGGCCCGCAAGATCGTGGTCGTGAAGGAAGGCTATCTCTACGCGGCCCTGACGAAGATCGCCCCGCGGTACATCATGCTCCTGACGCCCGGCGCAGGCGACATGCGGATCGAGAGCCTGACCTACACCCGCCGACGCAAGCCGCTGTTCCCGCTGGACCCGGACGTGACTTTCGACCCCGAAGCGGCGTCTTCCATCTGATTGCGCGTCGAGGATCGCGGATGCGGCCTGTTCGTAGTGTGCCCGCAAGGGCATATCCTCTCCTCTCTTTTTTGTCCTCGTGGGCCTGAAGATAACGCCTTGCGGCGTCACTACGAGCGAGGTCCTCGAACGACTGCTCTGTCTGTGATCTGCACCTGTTGCGTGCTTCCGTCGTCGAAGACGACTCGCAGGGTGCGGGGTTGGCCCGTTTCGTTGGCGAGTTCCCAGCCTTCGCTGCAGCGGCGGACCCGGATTTTGTCGATTCCGAAGGCCTGATCCCGCGTACGGTCGATATAGACGTGGCCGTAGTGGTCGAGGACTCGCATCGCGGCTTCGGCCGCGGCGCCGTTGCCCCAGTCGTAGATCGTGAAGACGCCCATGCCCTCGCCCTCGGCGGTGGTGCGGCCGCCATGGCCGTAGTTCTCCATCGTGAAGCCGTAGTCTTGCGGGCCGAACCAGGGATAGACCCTCTCCCACATCTTCCGGACTGTCGGGTTCTCAGGGCAGTACATCATGATGAAGCCCGACTTGAGCGCCGCGACGCCGCGCTCGAAGTAGTCTGAATTGCCGGTCGCTCGGTAGTAGTCGAGGAAAAGCTCCGCGAAGAGCGTCTCACGCGAGTCGTTCCATTCGCCGTCGCAGTTCATCACGCCGAAGCCGCCCAGGGCCGGGACATAGATGAACGGCGGCTGCCACACCTGTTGGCTCATGGACAGCTCATCCAGCGTGCGGCGGCCCCACTGGAGGTAGCGGGATTGGCCGGTCGCCCGGTAGGCCGCCAGAAGCGCCTCGGCGGTCCAGAACACCGAGAAGCTGTTCTGCTTGTACATCGCGTTGCGATCGATCTTCTTGCCAAGGTACTTGTCGCGTCCCCAACCACAGCAGGACCAGTAGGTTTCGAAGTCTTCCCAGCGGCCCGTCGGGACGATCTCCATCAAGATCGCGTCCATGGCGCGGACTGCGGCCTCTCGATACTTCTTGTCTTTTGTCCGTTCGGCCAGCTTGAGCAGGAATGTCACGCTCAGGCTGGTTTCCGGCGTCTGGTTCATCACGGGACCTGGCTTGTACGTCTCGGGGTTCAGCCAGCCCGGAAAGAAGCCCTGCGAGTCCTGCAACGTCAACAGGCGGTCTCCGTACTCGCGGGCGTAGTTGAGCAACCGCTCGTCCTTCTCCAACTCTTCGTGCCATCGCAGCATCAGCAGGGCGGTCCAACTGGCGTCCAGGACGTGGAACCACTGGGAGGTGATGCCGTGATCGTGGGGACTGCGGTTCGAGTTGCTCCAGGAGGCCTGCTCCCATCCCTTGGGTCGCGGGTAGTCCTTGCCGTCGATCTTGACGATCTCGTTTTCGCATCCGATCACGGCGGGGAAGATGCCGTCCTTCATCGGGGCGGCGAGCGCCAGCTCCTTTGTCAGATTCGCCTTGCGAAGCAGTTCCTTGTCCTGCGTTTCGCGGGCGAAGCGATAGAGGCCGGACGCGCTCCGCAGCGACGAGAACCACACCTGGTTCCAGACGGACAGAAACTCCCGCTGATACCAGGGGCCGGGATAGTTGGGCGATTGCGAGATGTTGACAATGAACTGCGGGGCGCCGGCTCGCACGCCGTTGAGGTCGAATTCCTGCCAGACGAATTTGCCCCATCCGTCGAAGGCCCAGTCGTAGGCGTGGCGCACGTAGTTCTGGAGCGGCGCCGGAACGGGTTCGCCCTTGTCGTAGAGCGGCTTGGCCCATCGCTTCCACTGAAAGGCGGCCACCTTGGCCCAGGGGTCTCGCACTTCGCCGCCGTCGCGATAAGCGGTGATGAAGAAGCTCAACTCCGCCGTTCCCGGCGAGAACCTCATGCCGGGGATCTTCTTGAAGAGAACGTGGTCGGGGATTTCGGTCTGGACCATGCCCAGCCGCATCTGCTTTTTCGTCGCGTCGTAGTCCAGGAACCAGGGGTTCTCCGGCCGCTGTCCCACGACGTCGAGATCGGGTGTCAGGACGAACGTCAAAGGGCCTCGCTGAACGATCAACGCCGGGGCGCGAAAGACGTGCTGGCCCACGACGTAGCCCTCCTCGGGAGCCAGATGCGGAGCCCACCAGAAATCGGGCTCGAACGCGAGGTCGAACCGGATCGAAAGCTCATCCTGGCCGACCTCGCGGGGCACGTTCCACTTCATACGGACTTGTCGCCAGCTATCCTCGACCTCGCCGATCTCGGTTTGCGGCAGGCCGCATTCCTTCAGTTCCGGCGTAGTGAATCGCACGACATCTTGGCCGTTGAGCGTCACGCGGTGCACGGAATCGGCTTGTGAGATCGCCATCGAGTCCGCCGACCGAACCTCCTGGCCGGCAGCGAAGAAGAGCAGGAGAGCAAGCGGAATCGAACGGGTGTGATTTCCCCTGGGAGTCTTTGGGTGCATACTATCCAACCTCTGCAAAAGAGACTTGGTTTCAAGAAATCGCGATTGCCAGTGTATCCGGGGGGAGTGCGCGTCACAAGGGTTATAGATATCTTTCGAGCAGGGCCTTGGTCTTGCGGATGCCTTCGTCTTCGGGCTGCGTGCTGCCTTCGAATTCGATGCCGATGTAGCCCTTGAAGCCGGCGGCCTTCACCAGGCCGATCAGCCGTTTGTAGTCCATCAGCGGCTGCTCGCCGTTGGCATCGAAATCGTAGGACTTCGCGCTGACGCCCTTGGCGAAGGGCAGCAGCTCCGCCACGCCTTTGTAGCGGTCGTACAGGTCGTTGCAGCCGTCCTGCGTGGTGCCCCACGGGTGCGAGATGCAGAAGTTGCCGAAGTCCGGCAGCGTGCCTACGTTGTCGCGGGCGACCTGCCGCACCACGTCCGCCAGCCACGCGCCGTTGGAGGTCACGCCGCCGTGGTTCTCGACGACGATGTTGATCCTCATCGGCCCCGCAAACTCGCCCAGTCGGCCGAGCGAATCGACGGAAGCGGCCTTCTTTTCGTCAGGCGAGCCCCCGCCATGGAGGTTGACGCGAACGGTTCGGCAGCCCAGAACCTTCGCCGCCTCGATCCACTTGAGATGATTCTCGATCGCGGTCAGTCTCGCCTTCTGATCCGCCTCGGCCAAAGGCCCCTCGTCATCCACCATCAGCAGGTGATTGACAACGCCCGCGTCTTTGCTTCGCGTGAGGAGTTCTTTCAGATATCCGGCATTCTTCGCCGCCGAGTGGAAGTCCATCTTCTTGCCGCCGAAGAACCCATTGACATACTCCACAGCCGAGATCCCGAACTCCTTCTTCGCGGCCGCAGGAAAATCCAGATGATCCAGCTTCCCGCCATAAATCGCCCGATGCAGCGACCACTCGGCGAGCGAGATCTCGATCTTCGCCTCCGCCGAGGCCAAGGTCTTCAACGAAGGGGCAACCGTCAACGCTCCGGCTCCGAGCAGAAGCTGCCCTATGAACGACCTGCGTGTTGTGTCTGCCATACGCATTCACCTCTTTCTCTCTCATGAATCGGCCGTCAGTATACCTGAGGCCGGATTCGTGGTACAATGCTGAAGATGGCTTCAGGAGCGTCATTATGGAAACGCTAGACCGAATCACGTTCGATCCGCAGATCATGGGCGGGCGCGCCTGTATTCGCGGCATGCGCATCCCCGTCTCGGTGATCGTCGGCCAACTCGCCCACGGAGCCACGATGGACGAAATCCTGGCGGACTATCCGGACCTCGAACCCGAGGACGTGCAACAGGCGCTTCGGTGCCCCAAGGACAGTACACTCGACTGAAATGCGTTTCATCGCGATGGAGGTAATCCCCTGTGGCGAGTGAGTCTGGCTCCAGATACGACATGAAAGACCAATTCCGGTTCGTCGTGTTGACCTTAAGCGGAAGGGATCTCGATCCAGCACAAGTTACAGAACTGCTCGGGATTCGCCCGGATAGCTCGTGCCGGCGTGGCGACAAATACGGCAGGGACAAGAGGGCGGCGCAAGGCTACTGGTCCCTCACCGGACGGCCAGCACGTTCTCGCGTCGAGACACAAGTGCATAGCATTTTCAGAAGAATCAAACCCGTCAAGCGGAAGTTCCTCGCTCTCGTGGAACGCGAGAATGTGGAACGCGCCTACGTAACCATTGCCGTCATGCCATCCGACCATGCCGCCATAGCCGACTACTACTTGCCTGGCAGCCTCATTCGTGAGTTTGGCGCATTCGGAACAGGCATGGAATTCTCGATCCACATTCCTGGTCAACTCAAACGGATAATAGGAGACTACCTCAAGACGCAATCAAGGAAGCGCACCAAGATCTGACGCCCAATACGGACTATCGAGGAGCCCTCTAAATCAACATTTGGCCAGCAGCCGCACGAAGCGGGTGAAGGGGCTTCGCTGCAGGGCGTTGACCCACCGTTCGTCGGCGGTTATGGCTGTCCCGTCCAACTCCATGGCCAGAGCCAGATAGAGACTATCGTACACCGTGCGATTCGTGGCGATGGCGATCTCCAGGGCAGAGGCCAGCAGATATGTGCTGTCGTAAATCTCCATGGGCATGGACAGAAAGTGCTCGATTATCTCCGATGCTTCGTTTGTGTCGAGCACGCCGCGAGTGTGAAGCTTCCAAACGATGTTGCCGAGCTCGGGGCGGATCAGATCGGGAGCGGCCAGACGATGCTCGCCGTCCAGCAATCGCAGTGCAGCCGTCGCGTCCGGCTCCGGCAGGAACCATTTGGCTGCAACGCTGGCGTCCACCACCAAGGTTTTCACCGTTCCCGATCCTCGCGGATGAGCTTGGTGCTGTCGGGAAGTTCCCGGCCGGCAAGTCGCTCGTGCCACTGTTGCGCGAGTCTCTTCGCCTTGTCGAAACCGATGCCTGCGGCATGGGTGAGGATCAGCCGTGCCTCTCCTTCCAGGCTGCGACCGTGCCGCTGGGCGCGATCCTTCAGTCGGCGGACGGTTTC
>JBDKUU010000998.1:0-3981 GCA_039679525.1 Phycisphaerales bacterium
TGGCCGGAGACGTTGACGACGTCGTCGATGCGGCCCATCAGCCAGTAATCGCCGTCCTGGTCGATGCGGCAGCCGTCCCCGGTGAAGTACTGATCGGGGAACATCGTGAAGTACGTGTCGATGAACCGTTCGTGGTCGCCCCACATGGTCCGCATCATGCCCGGCCAGGGCCGGCGGATACAGAGCTTGCCGCCCTCGTTGGGGTCGCACTCGGAGCCGTCGTCGCGGAGCACGACGGGATCGACGCCGAAGAAGGGCTTTGTGGCGCTGCCGGGCTTCAAGGTGAACGCGCCGGGCAGCGGCGTGATCATGAAGCCGCCCGTCTCGGTCTGCCACCAGGTGTCGACGATCGGGCACCGTTCGCGGCCGACGTGCTTATAGTACCACATCCAGGCCTCGGGGTTGATCGGCTCGCCGACCGAGCCCAGGATGCGCATCTTGTCGAGCTTGTACTTGGCGGGCCACTCCTCGCCCAAACGCATGAGCGAGCGGATGGCGGTGGGGGCCGTGTAGAAGGACGTGACGCCGAACTTGTCGCAGATCTGCCAGAAGCGTCCGGCGTCCGGATACGTGGGGATGCCCTCGAACATCAGCGAGGTGGCGCCGTTGGTGAGCGGGCCGTAGACGATGTAGCTGTGTCCGGTCACCCAGCCGATGTCGGCCGTGCACCAGTAGACGTCGTCGTCGTGGACGTCGAAGATCAGCTTGTGGGTCAGGGCCACGTGCAGCAGGTATCCGGCGGTCGTGTGGACGACGCCTTTGGGCTTGCCGGTGGAGCCGGAGGTGTAGAGGATGAACAGCGGGTCCTCGGCGTTCACCTTCTCCGCCTCGCACTGGTCGGAGGCCTTGGCCATCTCCTCCTCGTACCAGACGTCGCGGCCGGCCTGCATGGCGCACGGGTCGTCCGCTGCCTCGATCACGATCACGCTCTCGATGGTCGGGGTCTTCTTCAACGCCTCGTCGGCGATGGCTTTCAGGGGGATGTGCTTGCCGCCGCGGAGCGAAACGTTGGCGGTGATGAGCATTTTGCAGTCGGAGTCGTTGACGCGGCCCTCGATGGCGTCTGCGCTGAAGCCGCCGAAGATGATCGAGTGGATCGCGCCGATCCGGGCGCAGGCCAGCATCGCCACGGGAAGCTCCGGCACCATGGGCATATAGATCGCCACGCGGTCGCCCTTGGCGATCCCCTTGGACTTCAGGACGTTGGCGAACTTGCAGACTTCTTTGTGCAGTTGCTCGTAGGTGTACTTCTTGACGGCGGAATCGACCTCGCCTTGCCAGATAATGGCCGTCTTTTGGGCGACAGGTGTGCCGAGATGGCGATCGAGACAATTGTAGGAGACGTTGAGCTGCCCGTCGGCAAACCAGGTGTGCTCGATCTTACGGGCGGTCGTGTCCCAGGTGTACCGCAGGCTCTCCGTCGGCTTCTTGAACCAGGCGAGCATCTGCGCCTGCTCGAGCCAGAAGCCGTCGGGATCGCGGATCGACCGATCCCACATCTTCTGATACTGCTCCACGCTGGAGATGTACGCCTGTTTTCTGATGCGCTCCGGCGGCGGGAACATTCGCGTCTCGGTCATGAGGGAGCTGATCGCTTTCTCTTGTGCCATGGCAGTCTCCTTGTTTGATGAACCTGTTCGCTCGGGAACCATCTCCCGGACGTCCTCGGCAGGCTTTCAGGAATATTAAAGAAAACCAACATATACCGTATTGCGTCTACCACGTTGGCATCTACTATAAACTCCAGTTTATAGTTCTTGGCTCCCTGTCTGTCAAAGAAAAATCCGGGGCTGTTTGTGAAGAGAACGTCAGATCGTCTCGGGGGGGGGGGCAATATGTCCCCCTGCGACGAGGTCACCGGCCGAGGGACATGTCCCACCGTTTGGCGAGGGTACGGACGGAGAAGAGGCGCGGTTCAGCGTGAGGCGACAGGGAAATCCCCAGAGAGACGCCGGTCGCAATGGGATTGTGTCCGGCCAGGAGAGGAGGGACTGGCGAGTCAGGCGACGCAACTGGCACGGCGGCAGGCCGGGAATTGGCTGAGGCTCCAGTAGGCCTGGACCGTTCGCATGATATCGAGGAACTTGGCGTAGTCCACGGGTTTGATGATGTAACCGGCCACGCTCTGTCGGAAACTCTCCGTGACGTCTCGCTCCTCGCTGGAAGTCGTCAAGACGATGACGGGAATCTCTTTGAGCGTCGAATCGACCTTGGCGACTCCGAGGAACTCGGTCCCGTTCATCTTGGGCATGTTCAGATCCAGCAGGATAACGCAGGGTCTGTCGTTGGCGGGATCGCGGAGATAGGCCAGAGCGTCTTCACCGTTCATGGTGCGCTTCAGCGGGTTGGTCACTTTCAGGTCGCGGAACGCCCTCTGGACTGTCATGGCGTCGACGCTGTCGTCTTCCACGAGCAGAACAGGCCTGGAGTCTCTCATCGAAGTATCCCCTCAAGTTGCTGTCTTCCAAGTCTCAGCCTGTGATGGAAACGTCTGCTTTTCCATCTTCATAAGAGGTATCGACATCCCTCTGGGAGGATGTGAGAAGTACGTATAGTCGCCGATACAAAAGCGGGGTTGAGGGGTATCGATGAAAATGATGATCCCGGACGGCGGGTGCTACGTAAGTATCGATAAATAATAGGCTTAGATTCAACCGTACGCGGCCGTACCGCCGGGACAGTCTCGCTTCTGCCGCTTCTCACGGGAGGCGGAAGAAGCGAGGGCGGGTGGCCCATTACCGGACCGACTCGGCCGCTGTCTTGACGGCCTCGTCGTGATGCGTCAGCAGGTAAGCCTGATCGGGCCCGCCGAGATGCGACCACGGGAGCAACTCGTCGGTCGCGAACGACCGCTGCGCAGCCTTTTCGAGGTCCAGACCGGCCTGGGCGAAGGCATTTCGCCAGAGGGAATAGTCGAAACAATCGTTCCACAGGTCGAACCGGGCCCCTTGTCGCCAAGCCGTCTCGATGATATCCCCATATCGTCTGTCGCCGCGGCCCATGGCCGCCTCCAGGATGCTCTGCTCCATCTCGTGAAATTTGAACATGAGGAACTTGGCCCGCATGCGGAGCTTCTCATCGATGATGAGGCGTTTGGCCTGTTCGAAGTACTCGCGGGGCCTCTGGGGGAGCCAGGCGAACGGCGTGTGCGGCTTGGGCACGAACCAACTGACCGCCACGTTGATGCTGCCCGTTTTGCCGTCGACGGATCGTCGCAGCGTCGCCAGGCGGTGGGCGAGGCCGACGATGGCTTTGACGTCGTCGAGCGTCTCGCCGGGCAGGCCCACCATAAAATAGAGCTTGAGCTTCTCCCAGCCGGCTTTGTAGGCTTCCTCGACGGCCGCGAACAGATCGACGTCCTTGAGGGGCTTGTTGATGATCCGTCGAAGCCTCTCGCCGGCGGCCTCGACCGCGATGGTCAGGCCGCTCTTTCGCACGGACGTGAAGAGCTTGGGCACCAGGCGCAACTGCTGGTCCACGCGGAGACTGGGGATGGAGAGCCCGACGTGTTTGCCTTCGAAGTATTCCTGGAGCCTGCCGGTAAGCTCCTCCAACTGCGGATAGTCCGCGGTGGAAAGGCTCAGCAGACTTACCGTATCGAAGCCACTGGCGTGGTAGGATGCCTTCGCCAATTCGAAGACCCTGTCGGCGCTGCGGACACGGATCGGCCGCCGGCAGTAGCTTGCCTGGCAGAACCGGCACCGCCCCGGGCAGCCCCGCATGATCTCGATGCTGACTCGCTCGTGAACCGCCTCGACGAAGGGCACAATCGGTCGAACGGGCACGGGGGCGTTCTCGAAGTCCTTCACCACCGCGTTCAGAAACCGGGTCCGCAGGCCAGGCTCGGTCGCCCGAAAGGACGCCACGCGTGGGCCGTCGTAGTCGAAATCGTAGAACTGCGGCACGTACGCCCAATCGAACCTGCGGGCGGCCTCCAGGAGGGTCCGGCGTTTGTCCCAGCCGCCTGCCTTGGCCTCGACC
>JBDKUU010000999.1:0-5038 GCA_039679525.1 Phycisphaerales bacterium
GATGCGAGCCGCCGCGTGCAAGGGCGTCTCGTTGGGATCGGCCCGCCCGCCGCGCACGCGGACGTTGGCGCCGTGAGCCAAAAGCGCTCTGGTCACGTCGACATGGCCGCCGTCGACCGCTGCCAGCAGAGGAGTTGAAGCATCGACATTCGCCCCGGCGGCCAGCAGGGCTTCGACGATCTCCGGAAATCCTTCGCGGGCCGCATAAAACAGCGGCGTTCTGTTCCCGACGTCTTTCACATCCACGGCTGCTCCCTTGCCGACGAGCAGTCTCACCACGTCCGCGTGCCCCATGGAAGCCGCTGTGTGGAGACCGGTCGCACCGCCGTCCATCGTGCAGTTGATGTTGGCCCCGCGAGCGATGAGCGTCTCCATGACCTTCTCCGAACCCTCCGCGGCGGCCACGTGGAACAGCGTATCGAGAGTTTGACTGCCGATCTCCAGCTTCGCCCCGGCGGCGAGGAGCAACTCAGCGACATCCCTGTGATCGCCCCGGACGGCGTCGTAGAGCGGCGTCCGATCGGAGCCGACCAGGGCGTTGACGTCGGCGCCCTTGGCGATCAGCAGACGCGTCACCTCACGATGTCCCCCCGTCGCCGCTTCGTGCAGGGGCGTAACGCCGCCCCGACGGACGGCTTGAAGGGATGCGCCCGCATCGATCAGCAGTTCCGCCGCATCTTTGTGCCCCCAGCGGGCGGCGTGATGCAGCGGCGTGAGGCCGTACTCGTCCCGCACATCCACCGCCATGCCCTTCGCCAGCAGCGTCCGGATGCGTCCACAGTCGCCCTGCATCGCCGCCTCGTGCAGCGGCGTCCTCACGTTCGCCGGCGGCTTCTTGTGACAGCCGCAACACAGATACAGGGCGGCCAGGCCCAGAATCGCAATTCTCCCTGCCTTCATCTTTTGTCTCCGAAGAACTCACACGCATCTGGGGGCCATTGTAGGGCAACTCAAGAACGGATGCCAACCCCATTCTGCCCTCACGGTTCAGAAGGGTGCGGCCGGTATTCGGTGGCGGGTTCGATCAGCTTCCGGGTGGTATCGGCATAAACCAACGAGAAGACGAGGGAAGACTGCATCACGAGACGCAGACCGCGGCTGCCGCGTGTCATCGGTTGTGACGGATTGCGGCGAAAGCTCCAGGAGAGACAATAGTGCCACCCCGGATGGGTCGGGGATCTATCGACAGGGAGACTTATGGATTTCGACACAGCCGCGCCTCGTTTCGGCCGCCTGGCGGCGTTTCTCATCGTCTTTCTCACGTGGGTGGCGATCTATCTGCCGGCCCTGGGCGCCCGCGAGTTTCGCGGCGAGGAGACCCGCCGGGTTCTGCCGGCCGTGGAGATGCTCAAGACGGGCCGCTGGCTCGTGCCGCAGGTCGGCGGAGAACTCTATTATCGCAAGCCGCCCGTCATCAATTGGCTCGTCGCCGCCTCGTTTGTCCTGACGGGCGAACAGACAGAACTGACGGCACGACTCCCCTCGGTGGTGTTCGTCCTGGCGTTCGCGGCCGCGGTGATCTGGGGCGGCGGGCGATGGCTGCGTCTCGAGGCCCGGCTGATCGCCGCATTGCTCTTCCTCACGAGCGTCGCGATGATCGAAAAGGGCCGGCAGATCGAGATCGAGGCCGTGTACATCTCACAAACATCGATCGCGATCCTGCTGTGGCTGACGCTGTGGGCGGGTGAAGCGTCGCCCTGGACGTTGTGGCTGGCCCCCTCGTTGTTCCTGACGATGGGCATGCTCACGAAGGGACCGCCGATTCTCGTCTTCTATTACGCTCCCGTGATCGGCGTGCTGGCCTACTCCGGCCGGCTCCGGACGCTCCTGTCGGCTCCGCATGTGGTCTCCCTGGCGCTATCGCTCGGCGTGCCGGCCGGTTGGGCGTACCTCGCAATGGCCGAGGCAGCCCGACAACACGTCGCCGCCCCTGTCGCCGGCGAGCTGCTCACGCGGCTGACCTCTGCGTCCGAAGGTCCGGGGCAGTGGGCGAGAAACGTGGGTAAGTCCTTCATCAATCTCCTGCCGTGGGGGGCTTTCCTGCCGCTCCTGTGGCGACGGGATTTCCTCTCTCACCTGCCGGCGGATCGTCTGCCGCTTCTCAAAGGCGCCCGTCTCGGGCTCGTCATTTCATTCCTGGCCATCACTCTGGTTCCGGGAAACAGCGGCAGGTATGGGCTGCCCGTGCTCGGCCTGATGAGCCTTCTGCTCGGCTGGGTGCTGGGCGAAGTTGGGGAGTTGCCCGATCGGGGCCGCCTGTGGCGAGCCGTCGCGCTGGCGGTCTTTGCCGCGGCCGGTCTCGTGGCGGTCGCCGGCTTTGCGGGCGTTCGGCGAGACCTCTGGTCGGCGGTGGCTCTCTGCGGCACGCTGTGCCTGGCGGTCCTCGTCATCCGCGAGCGGCGGACGTTCCACTTGCCCGTTCACCTGGCTGTTCTGTCCGCCGCGGCGACGATCCTCCTGATGATCCAGTACTCTCTGCTCGTGCCGTCGCGGATGGCGAAGACGGAGAATCGCCGGCCGGTCGCGGCCCGCATCAACGCCCTGGTGCCCTCGTCCGACACGATCTACGTCCTCAAGCCGGGCCATCAGGGCTTTCTCTTCTACATCCGCCAACCCTTCGAATACGTCGTCGACCCCTCGCGGATCGACGAACGCGTTCGCTTCCTCCTGTTGCGCGAGGATGCGTACCGGCAGCTCAAGGACGATCCGGCGATCGCCCTGCGCCGGCCGGGCACGTTGTACAGCTTCGCCGGCCACTCGTCGGACTTCAGGCTCCTCGAACTGCACCCTCCGAACTCGACTCACGCGACGCCCTGAGAGCCCGCCCTCTCGGATTCAGGATTATCCTTATCACATATACTAGGAAAGACGATGTGCGTCGTCCGCGCGGAGATGGTATCTGTACGCAAAAGGCTGCATTGTTTGGGAGGGCTTTCGATGCGTGGACGGCGCGTTTCACGGAATTCCCGCCGGGGGCTGTTGTTCGGGCTCATCCTGGCCACCAGTCTGATCGGACTGGCCGCGTGGCTCTGGGACGATCGAATCAAAGACCAGGTGATCCCCAGGAAGTGGATCGCGGTGGAGGAGAACTACATCTACCGCAGCGGGCAACTCTCCGCGACGCTCGTCAGAAGAACGCTGCGAGACCACGGCATCAAGGTCATTGTGGCCTTGAACGGAGAGACGCCGGGGCATAGGGACCAGGAGGCCGAACGAAAGGCCGCCGAGGAACTGGGCATCGAACTCGTGCGATTCCCGCTGCGAGGCGACGGCACCGGCGAGGTCGATCACTACGTCGAGGCGATCGGCGCCGTGGTGCAGGCCCGCCGACAGGGAAGACCCGTGTTGGTCCACTGCAGCGCCGGGGCGCAGCGCACCGGCGGCGTGATCGCCTGCTACCAACTGCTCGTGCAGGGCAAGTCCCCCCCCGAGGTGCTGCGCAATCTCAGACAAGGCGGCTGGAAATCCAAGGACGTCGCGCTGCTGAACTATGTCAACGAGAACCTCGCCACGATCGCGGCGAGGCTGTACGAGCAGGAGATCATCGCGAAGATTCCCGACCCGATGCCGGTCCTGCCAACCGCCGGCCGCCGTCTCGTCCACGCCCGGTCGATGCCGGGGAATGCGGAGAACGTCACCGCGATCCTATCTCCTCGGGGAAGTTGAGCCACGAACTCCGGCGAGGGTCTCAGCCCACGCGTTCCCTTCCAGGATACGGAAGCATCGGAAAACGAAGCATGCCGATGGTCTTTTCGCTCGGCTCAGCCGGCGAGAACGACCTGGTCAAGAGCCCCAAGAACAGGCGACCGAGAACCGCGGTCTCCTGCAGAACCGGGTTGTCACACGCCGAAAGAAGCACCTTCCCCCGGTCCCTCGGCTGAGCCAAAACCGTATGGAGTTTTCGCAAATGGAGAGCACAGATTTGATGCGGGGCGGCCTGTTTTCGATGTAGGCTGAGCGCCGGTGAATAGTCTACGCACTTTTGAAGGCACGAGAATGAACGGAAAATCCGCGGTAATCGATGCGAAGCAGGCGTCCGGCGAGGTCGCGAAAGGGGTTCTCGTCGAAGAACTCGAATCTCAATTGCAGGTCTCGCCGCAAGCCGGTCTCAGCGAAGTCCAGGCGCGAGACCGCCTGACCCAGTACGGCTATAACGAACTGGCGGAAGAACGAATGAGTCCGTTCGTGAAGCTCCTGGGGCATTTCTGGGGGCCGATTCCCTGGATGATCGAAGCGGCGGTGATCCTCTCCGCCGCCGTCGGCGACTGGACGGACTTCGCGGTCATTCTGGTCCTGCTGGTCGCCAATGCGATCGTGGGCTTTTGGGAGGAGTACCAGGCGGGCAACGCCATCGAGGCTCTGAAGAAGAAGCTGGCGTTGAATGCCCGCGTCCGGCGTGAGGGGCGATGGAGGACCACTGCGGCCCGGCTGCTCGTCCCGGGGGACATAGTCCGCCTGCGTCTGGGCGACATTGTTCCGGCGGACGCCCGACTGCTCGACGGGGACCCCATCGAGGTGGACCAGTCGGCCCTGACGGGGGAATCCCTGCCCGTGGAACGCGGGAAGAACGACGAAGTCTACTCCGGCTCCATCGTCCGACAAGGGGAAATCGAAGCGATCGTCACGGCCACGGGCGCTGAGACCTACTTCGGAAAAACGGCTCAGATGGTGGAAGAAGCGCGAACCGTCAGTCATTTCCAGCGAGCGGTCCTGAAGATAGGCGATTACCTCATCGTCATCGCGATATCCCTGGTCGTGCTCATTCTCCTGACGGCGCTCTTCCGCCACGAGAGCTTTCTGACGTCTCTGCGTTTCGCTCTCGTGTTGACGGTGGCGGCCATTCCGGTCGCCATGCCCACGGTGCTCTCGGTGACCATGGCCGTCGGCGCGCGCCTTCTGGCCGGCAAGCAGGCCATCGTGCGCAGGCTGGCGGCCATAGAAGAGCTGGCAGGAGTGGACGTTCTGTGCGCCGACAAGACCGGGACCCTGACCCAGAACAAGTTGACTCTGGGCGAGCCCGTGAGCCTCAGCGGAGCCG
>JBDKUU010001000.1:0-3462 GCA_039679525.1 Phycisphaerales bacterium
CCTCCAGCGCAAATCGCCACGAACGCCAGGATTGTCGGTCGAGACAGCCACATGAGCCGGCCTCCTTTCAGTCATCGAGTCTCACGGATGCGTTGCACGCGGGGGATTATAGCCCTCTCCGCGCTCCGCCGACACGCAAAAAGCCCGACGCCACGGATCAGGTCCGGTTTTTCGGGGATTTTCCCCGACCGGGCGTGTAACATGACAAGCCGATGCGCAATTGATCCTGTGAATGGTCGCGATTATGGCAAAACCCGTTGAGCAAACGGTTTACGACGATCTGGTGATCCTGGCGAAAAGCCAGGCGGCCGCCCTGGGCCGGCTCTACGAGCTGTATTACGACAGGATCTTTCGTTTCTGCGTGCACCGGCTGTTCAACCGCTCGACCGCGGAAGACGTGACCTCGTCTGTGTTCCTGACGGTGGCCCGGACGATGCGGGAGTTCAAAGGGCAGACCGAGCAGGATTTTCGCAGTTGGGTCTACACGATCGCGGCCAACCAGGCGAACGCTCACATTCGCAAGACCATGCGGCGTCAGCGGCTGATGGAGAACGTGGTCGTTCATCGCATGGAGGAGCAGTCGGGGCCGGGCCCCTGGTCGAATCTGGACTGGCCGACCTTGTACGCGGCGATCCAGGAGCTCAAGCCCGAGCACCAGACCCTGCTGACGCTGCGGTTCTTCGAGAACATGGATTATGACGAGATCGCCCGGATCGTGAAATCGCGGCCCGCGACGATCCGCGTGACGCTGCACCGGGTTCTCCGCCGGCTGCAGGAGGTCTTACGGGGGGATTTGGGAGAATCGTAGGGACGGCGCATGCGTCGCCCGTACAACGCGCGCCCCATCGTCCACAGGCGTTGTGGCGTGGAGAAGAACAGATGTCCGAAAACGAACATGACTTTCGAAAACTCGTTGCCGGTCTGAAGACCAACGACCAGCCTAATCCCGCCCACCGGGAGCGGCTCCGCCGGCAGATGCTGACGGCCTTTGAAGAGAGCCTGGCCGAAGGCCAGGCGACGGAAGGCAGAGGACAGAGGACTGAGGACAGAGGACGGCGTCAGGAGCCGGTCCGTCCTCCGTCTTCCGTCCTCCGTCCTCGGTTCGTCCGATTGACGGCCGCCGCGGCGATTCTCATTGCCGCCGGCGCGGGCGTGTGGATGTGGCTCGGTTCGCCCGAGCCCCTGGCTGGCTTCGACCAGGTGCGACTGGCCACGGAGAATGCTCCCTGGATGCTCGCGGTCGCCACGCGCTACGCCAACGGGGAATCGCCCACCGAGCGGCAGTGGTACAACTTCGCGGGCAAAGAAGCGTATATCGTCTCCGACGATGAGACGGTCGTCGCCTACGACTACGGGCCGAAACAGGTGAAGCTCGCGTACAGCCCGCGATTGAAGACGCTCGTGGTCTCCGAGTTGCCCAAGGCGGGACTATTCGGCGCGGATTCCGCGTACAACCTGGTGCAGGCCTTCTCGGCTTTCGCGGCCAAGACCGACGTGGCGGTGGAGGAATCGACGGCCGAGTACGAGGGCCGCAGCGTGCGGGCCTATTCGGTCTCGACGAACGCTCCGGGCTACAGCGTCGACGGCAAGGCGGTCGCCCGGCTCCGAATGACGGTGATGGCGGACCCCGGGACGCGGCGGATCGTCGCCGCCAACATCGAGCACCAGGGCGCCCGGGGCAACGTGCTGGCCCGCGAGGACTGGGTCGTGAGCTACCCGACGTCCGGTCCTGCGAGCGTCTACGACGTGGGCGTGCCCCGCACCGCACGCGTGTTCGACACCCGGCAAGGCTATCGCGGCACGCCGGAGAATACCTCGGCGATTCTGACGGCGACGCCTTCGCCCGCCGCGGACAGTTTCCGGCTCGAACCGCTCCGAATCGAGCTGCCCAAGGCGAAGTTCAACGGGACGCCGCAGAATGAGCGAATGCCGAACCTGGAGAAGCCGCGAGGCGGCCCGCGTCCGGCGTTCCTGGCCCCCGCCGGCACGGTCAACGTCGCGCTGGGCAAGCCGGTCTCGTCGAGCGATCCCGAGCCGATCGCCGGCAGCCTGGACCTGGTCACCGACGGCGACAAGGAAGCCGTCGACGGCAGTTGGGTGGAGCTGGGCCCCAAGCCGCAGTCCATCACGATCGACCTGCAGGAATCGTGCGAGATCTACGCAGTCGTCGTGTGGCATCTGCACCGCTGGCCTCGCGTCTACAGCGACGTGGTCGTGCAGATCTCGGACGACCGGGCCTTCAAGACCGGCGTCCGAACGATCTTCAACAACGACGCAGACGACACGCTGGGCCTCGGGGCCGGACACGACCTGACGTACACCGAGACGTACGAAGGCAAGCTCATCGACGCCAAGAGCGCGCACGGCCGCTACGTCCGCTGCTACAGCAACGGCAACAGCAACGACGAGCTGAACCACTACACCGAAGTCGAAGTCTACGGCCGGCCGCTGAAATCGATCCCGTAGCAACTGACGACGAATGTGCGGAGAACCATGCCATGAGACACGAACTCAATGCGCGCCGATTCTGCGCCCTCGCAGCGGCGATGCTCCTGGCGAATGCGGCCGCCGGAGCCACAGGCCAGGCGAATCGGTCTGCTGTTTCGCCCGGACTCGTCCTGGAGGTCGACGGCGTGACGTTTGACTTCGCCCGGATCGAGCCCGGCCGTTTCACGATGGGCAGCCCGCACAGCTATGTGGACGAATACAACTGGACGTACGAGATGCCGGCCCACGAGGTGACCGTTCGTCGTGCATACTACATGGGCGTGACGGAGGTCACGGTGGAACAGTTCCGCCTGTTCACAGCCCAGACCGGCTATGTCAGCGACGCGGAGAGACTAGGCTGGGCTTTCTCGCCTGCGGACACGGGTTGGCATTATGAGTACCTGGTCGACTGGCGGTGGCCCGGCTACGTGCAGACCGATCGCGAGCCCGTCGTGTGTCTTGACTGGCACGACGCACAGGCGTTCTGTCGGTGGCTCGGCGAAAAGACCGGCCGGGACATTCGTCTGCCCAGCGAAGCCGAGTGGGAGTACGCCTGCCGGGCGGGCACCACGGGCGAGCACGCCGGCAAGCTCGACGCGATGGGCTGGTACGCATGGAACAGCGCATCGCGGACCCACCCGGTGGCGCAGAAACAGCCCAACGCCTGGGGTCTTTACGATATGCACGGCAACGCCTGGGAGTGGGTCCAGGACTTCTACCATCGCGACTGCAGCGACGCCCCCACCGACGGCTCGGCCTGGCTGGACACGACCGACGCCGATTCTCGCGGCATCACCCGCGGCGGTTCCTTCTACAACCCCGACTGGCTGTGCCGGTCCTATATCCGCATGCAGACGCCGCTGGGCGGCAAGGTCCACTCCAACAACGGCTTTCGCCTGGTGTGCGATGTGTCGGAATCCCAAAACCGAACTGCGGAGGATTGAAGCATGATACGAGAACTCATCACTCGGAACA
>JBDKUU010001001.1:0-2725 GCA_039679525.1 Phycisphaerales bacterium
GTTTCTCGCACAGAAGCAAGACATGGCTACGAGGCGTAGCCATGGCACCCACTCACAAGATTAGAGTAGTCGGAGTACTACGTGCCGTTGGCCCGAAACACAAAAACCGGGGCCCCCGGTGGGCAGAACCGTCATTGTGCTACACATCTCCTCCCTCGCGTCGGCTTGCCCGCTCCTCGGATGTCGGCTTGCACACCAGGGGTTGCGTGCACCGCCTTGGAGGCTTCCAGCAGAAACCCGGAACAACGCGGCTCGCACGCAGTCGAGTGGATCCCCGCTTTGTCGTCGCCCGCGAAGGTCCGCCCGGGCTTGGGCCCGACTTGTGGGAAGGTGGGAAGGTCCCCGTCGCAACGGAGCACTCCTGCTGGAAGCCCCAAAAGCGGAAAACGCATCTCGGGATCTGCCCAAAAGCCCATGAGGTGCGAGCCATAAGGCCTGCCCGCATCGTGCTTCTGAATCAAATGGGCGGGGACCCCACCACGAGGTCGTGGCGTTCCAGGGGAGTCCTCGCCGTCCTCATGGACGGAAGTATTCTCTTTGCGGTTTTGGTTTGTGCGTAACATACAGGGGATGGGAAGCGTCTATGATAGAGGCATGATTTCGCCGCTGAGACGCCGAGGCCCGGCGCGGCCTTCGGCCGCAACCCAGGAATGGGCTCACACAAAGACACGAAGGCACAAAGCAGAACGGGGAAGCAAACGCATCCTCAACTTCGTGGCTTTGTGGCTTCGTGTGAGAACCACATCTTTCTTTTGCAGACGCTCGCGGCCGATCCGGGATTCGCGCAGGACAACCAGATTCGAGGGAGGGCCGGATGGAACAGGTTTTGCGAAACGAAGCCAATTCTGGCGGACGAATCAACGGGGAGCACGAGGAGCAAGGCCGGGAAGAGCCTCCCGCGGGACCCGTGTGCGAAACGAAGCCAATTTCGAGGGCGAAGGAGAACCCGGAAACGACCGATTGGCTTCGTTTGTACAAACTCAGACTCAGGACAATTCCGACTACCCGCCGGACGCGCCTGGCGATATGCTGAAGGCGTGGCAGAGCTGCGAGCGAAGAACGATCGAGACGACGAGTCGCCCGACGTGCTGCGGGTGCAGCGCGAGATCTATCGGCGGATGTCCGCCGGGCGGAAGCTGGAGCTGGTCTTCGACACGTACCAGACCGGCCGGGCGCTCGCCATGGCCGGGATCCGCATGCGAAACCCCGGGGCGACCGCGAAGGATCTCTGGCAGATCTGGGCACGGGGGCATTTGGGCGAGGACCTGTTCGAGACTGTCTACGGGAGGGCCGGACCGTGAGCGAGCAGCGGGAGATCGCGGTGCTCAAACGCGTCACCGAGGTTGTCGACGCCCTGGGCATTCCCTACGCCATCGGCGGATCGATCGCCAGCTCCATGTACGGCACAGTCCGCTTCACGCGGGACGCGGACATCGGCGTATTCCCCTTCGCCCCGGCGGCCGACCGGTTCTACGACCTGCTCAAGGGCGAGTTCTACATCAACGAGCAGACGATGCAGCAGGCCCTGGCCTACAGCAGCAACTTCAGCATCATCCACTTCGCGACCGCGTTCAAGATCGACCTGTTCGTCCTGGGCCCCAGCGAATTCGAGCAGCAGATTCTGCTCCGCAGCCGGATCGTCCGGCTGGGCGAGTCCGAGGAGGGCGACCTTTGCTTCGTTTCGCCCGAGGACGTGATCCTGCTGAAGCTCCGGCAACTGAGCGAGCCCGACGCCAACCGTGAGGAGCAGTGGGACGACATCCAGGGCGTCCTGCTCGTCCAGGGCGAGGCCCTGGATCTGGAGTACCTGGAGACCTGGGCCCGGAGACTCGACCTGAGCGCGCTTCTGGACCGTGCCTTCGAGGAAACCACGACGTAGAGCCCATCGTGATCTCCGTGAACAGCCCTCAATCGACCTGGGATCCCTCTGGAGTTCTCAAGTGGACGATTCTGGCTATCCTGCCGCGTCGTTCTGCGGTATGCTGGGAGTATGGCTGGACGCCGACCGAAATACAAAGAGATGAAGGACACGCCACCCGCGATGCAGCGGATTCACTATGAGATCATCCGCAAGATGCCGCTGGATCGCAGGCTGGAGCTCGTTTTCGACACGTGCGCGATGGGCCGGGGTATTGCGGTGGCCGGATTGAGAATGCGTCATCCAAATGCGACGAAGAAGGAGTTGTGGTGGCTCTGGGCCCACCAGCATCTCGGTCAGGAGCTCTTCGACCGGGTCTATGGGAATGCACACGAAGCAAAAGAAACTACGCCCGCGGGCCCTTGACCTCTTGGGCGAAGAAACCTGGAGCCCGGAAGCTTTTGGATCGAGCAACGGCGGAGGCCGGGACGTAAAGGTGGGTATGAATCTGCAAAGCAAGCGTGAGGCCCTTCAACGAATCCTGAAAGAACTCGGGCGGGTGGTGATCGCCTATTCCGGCGGCGTGGACAGCAGCTACCTGCTCAAGGCGGCGGTCGATGCCCTGGGGCCCGGGAACGTTCTGGCCTGCATCAGCCTGGGGCCGTCCGAACCGAGCAATATGTGCGAGAAGGCCCGCATGACCGCCGAGGACATCGGGGCCGAATTGATGATCGTCCAATCGGCCGAGCTGGACGATCCCCACTTCAAAGCCAACAACGCCGACCGGTGTTTCCACTGTAAGTCTCATCTGTGCGCCACGCTGCTCGATGTGGCCAGGAAGCGGGGCTTCGACCATGTGGTCTTCGG
>JBDKUU010001002.1:0-3287 GCA_039679525.1 Phycisphaerales bacterium
AGCGACCTCGGCATGAACGACGCAACTCTCGAAGGTTTCGACAAGTGTCTGAAGAAGACCCACGGGATCGTCCTGGTCACCGGGCCGACAGGCTCCGGGAAGACGACGACTCTGTACGCCGCTTTGAATCAGATCTATTCCCCCACGGTCAAGATGATCACGATCGAAGATCCCGTGGAGTACCAGCTCGAAGGCATCAACCAGATGCCGGTGGACCCCAAGCGTGGATTGACGTTCGCGACGGGTTTGCGGCACATTCTCCGTCACGACCCCGACGTCATCATGGTCGGCGAAATCCGTGACAAAGAGACGGCGGAGATCGCGATCCGGGCCGCCCTCACGGGGCACCTGGTCTTCTCGACCCTCCACACGAACGAGGCCTCGGGCGCGGTGACTCGATTGATCGACATGGGGATCGAGCCGTTCCTGCTGGCCAGTTCCCTGGAGGGCATCCTCGCGCAGCGTCTGGTTCGCAAGGTCTGCCCGAAGTGCAAGGAGCCGTATGAACCCGACGAGACCCTGCTGCGGAGCTTCAATGGCTTTGCCAAGGCCAAGCCGGGGGTGAAGTTCTACCACGGCGCCGGATGCAGCAACTGCAATCAGACCGGCATGACCGGGCGAGTCGGCATCTTCGAGCTGCTTCGCATCACCGGGCGGATCCGCGAATTGATCGCCACGCGTCCCTCGGGCGACCAGATCGAACGGGAGTCTCCGGCCGACCATGTCAGCATGGTTCACGACGGCTTCCAGAAAGTTCTGCAAGGGGTCACGACGCCGGAGGAGATCTTCCGCGTCGCCAAGACGATCGGAGAGGACGAGTAGCTGATTCGTCGTGGCCGTGTCGCTGTTCGAGAGAACACAATTATCAACGGGGTAGACCTTGGGTCAGTTTTCCTACAAAGCGGTAGATCGAGGCGGAGCGCATGTCGCGGGCGTGGTGGACGCCGCCGACCGCAGGAGCGCGGTGGCTGCGTTGACCGGCCGGGGCCATTTCGTCATGGAGTTGATGGAAAAGGGCCAGGGCCATGAGACGGCGGTCGGCGAATCTCCCGGCGCGGGAGGGACCGAATCGTCAGCCGTGGCGGAATTCGTGGATTATCTTCGCAACGGGCGGGTCGCCAGCCGGGACGTGCTGGCGATGACCACGCAACTGAGCACCGCCGTGCGGGCGGGGCTGCCCCTGCTCAACTGCCTCGAATTGATGCGCAAGCAGCAGCGAAAACCCGCCATGAAGCGGATGTTCGAGCGGCTGACCAAGGACGTCAGCGGGGGCAAATCCCTTTCCGAAGCCCTGTCCGAGCACGGGCGGGTCTTCAACGCCCTGTACCTGTCGATGATCCGCGTCGGCGAGACCGGCGGCATCCTCGAACAGACCAGCACGCAACTGGCGATGATCCTGCAGCGCGAAGAGAAGATCAAATCGAACATGAAGACGGCCGCGGCCTATCCGATCTTCCTGCTGGGCTTGGGGATTTCCTCCGCTGTGCTCGTGGTCACGGTCATGCTGCCCAAAATCCTGGGCACTGTCGATATGGGCACGGCGGCGATGCCCTTGCCGACCCGCATCCTGCTGTCGGCCAGCCATTTCTTCCAGGGCCTGTTTACGAGCGTCGTCGGCTGGGCCGTGTAGGCTGCGCTTGTCGCAGGCTTTGTGACATTGCGAAGATGGACCCGCGCCGCGGGACGGGTGCAGTGGGACGCCTTCCGACTGAAGATCCCGGTCCTCGGGTCGGTCCTGCGGACCATCGCGGTCGGGCGATTCGCCCGAACGCTGGGCGCGTTGACCCAGGGCGGCGTCACGATCCTCGAGTCCCTGGCGGTCGTCCGCGACACGCTGGGGAACGAAGTGCTCGCCCGGGAGGTCGACCTAGTCGCTGAGAAAGTCAAACGCGGCGAGTCATTGGCCGGACCGCTGGAAGAGTCGGGATATTTTCCGCCGCTGCTGGTGCAGATCGTTGCCATCGGCGAGCAGACGGGTAAACTCGACGAGTTGCTGTTGAACGCTGCGGAGACGTTCGATTCCGACGCCGACGCCGCGATCAGCCGGTTCATGAGCCTGTTCCCGGCCGTGCTGATCCTGGTGTTGGCCATCGTGATCGGGTTCGTCATCGCGGCGGCCCTGTTGCCCATTGTGATGATGTCGCTCGGCGCCGGGGCGGTATAGCCCGCCGAGGGCCATGGTGATAGTCAGATCGCATGAGAGAAGTATAAGAGAGGTACCCGGATGAAACGGACCAGACGGAGCACAAAAGGATTCACGCTGATCGAGCTGCTGGTGGTGATCTTGATCATCTCGATGCTGGCGGCCTTCGTGGCCCCCAACGTCCTCAGGAGGCTCGGCAAGGCCAAGACGGATCTGGCCCGGCCGAAGATGGCGGTGATCGAGAACGCGATCAAGAGCTTCGAATTCGATTGCGGCCGGCTGCCGGACGAATCGGAGGGTGGACTGGAAGCCCTGATGGTCGCCCCGCCGGATCTGGAAGGCAAATGGGCGGGCCCCTATCTGAAGAAGAGCCAGCTCCTCGACCCCTGGGGCAACGAGTACCAG
This sequence comes from Phycisphaerales bacterium, assembly GCA_039679525.1. Lineage (GTDB taxonomy): Bacteria > Planctomycetota > Phycisphaerae > Sedimentisphaerales > Anaerobacaceae > PLanc-01. Next base: position 2,549 of record JBDKUU010001002.1, read on the forward strand.
TACCTCTCCGAGGGCCAGGTCAACGTCGGCAGTTTCGACCTGATCTGTCTCGGGGCCGACGGCCAGGAGGGCGGCGAAGGCGAGAACGCGGATATCGTCAACGACTAGTCGTGAAGTTTGATTTTTGATGGTTGATTGTTGATTTGAAGAGAGCCAGGCATCGTGTCCCCAAATCAAAAATCACAAATCAGAAATCGGAAATCGACCCGGGGGTTCACCCTCACGGAGATCCTGCTCGTGGTCGCAATCATTGCGATGGTCGGCGGCCTGGGCAGCGGGTATTGCGTGGGCACGTACAAGAAGCTTTTGGTGGAGAAGGCGGCTCGGCAGTTTCTGCTGATGGCCCGATACGCGAGGATTATGGCCATCGAGCAGCAGAAGCCGTACGAATTGGAGATCGATCCGAATAATCAGGGATTCCTTCTGGCGACCGTCCAGGCCGACCCTCGGACCGGCGAGTCGCAGAAGGTCCTGGTTCGGGACTATTTCTGCAAGCCGGTGAAGTTCGAAGGCGATGTGAAGTTCGAGGACGTGCAGTTGCTGGCGTACGGCGAGGGCTCGTCGAGCGAGGTGGATCTGGAGAGCCGGATACAATTCTTTCCCAGCGGCGCGGCCGAGTCGGCGATCGTTCAGATCGGCGACGGCAAGACCCATTACTCGGTCGCGGTGGTTGCCGCGACGGGAAAGGCGAGCCTGTACGTCGGCTTGACCACGGATGTGAAAACGGCCAGTATCGATC
>JBDKUU010001003.1:0-12239 GCA_039679525.1 Phycisphaerales bacterium
CGTTCCCAGTCTCACCATGTCGTCATGCTCAGATTGTCGATCTGTTCGAAATGCGTGTCGCGCGTCACGAGCGTCAGATCATGTTGAAGAGCAAGCATTACACGCAACCACAACACTCGTGAGCACCAACTTACCATTCATTGGCATCCACCTGCTCGCAGCCCCGCTCGACGGCCTCTCGCATCAGCTCAGCGTCATCCGGCGATATCGCACCCGCAAGCCGCATAAGCTCCTGACCGGGAACGCCACGCGGAGTAGACTGGCCCAGGGCACGCGCAAATTCCAGTACCCGCCACTGCAGATCCTGCGGAAGGTCCTTCAATTGCTCGACCACTTTGTCAACAATCGACCTATCCATGCGGTTCCCTTCGGTCCTGATTTGTCAATGACAACCCATGTGCGATCGGGATGCACCTGGTTCAGATCATTATACCATGATGACCGGGGGGAGCAATCGCTTGCGAATAGAGAGTCGACTATTGGCAGTTGATGTCCCGGACGAATTGGGGTATCTTGGGCCCTGTGCGGGCGGGTGGCCCAGTGGGTTTACGGTGTTCTCGGCCGACATTGGAGGCCAAATCGCAAATAGTAAATCGTCAATAGCAGATCTCAAGGGGATGACGCGATGCCGCAGGATATGGAGCAACTCTATCAGCAGCGACTGAACCGATACGTCACGGCGATGCGGAACGAGAAGCCGGACATGATTCCCATGCGGCCGTTCGTGGCCGAATTCACGGCCAAGTACGCCGGCTTCACCTGCCAGGACGTGGCCCACGACTACAACAAGGCGTTCGAGGCCGCCGTCAAGACCGCCTGTGACTTCCAGTGGGACGCGGTCGTCGCGAACATGGTCTACGTCTGGACCGGCCTGGCCCAGGCCGCGGGACTCAAATACTACGGCATCCCCGGCGTCGGCATCCCGGCCACCGTCGGGTTCAACTACATCGAGCCGCCCGAGGACAAGGCGTTCATGAAGGAGGACGAGTACGACGAGCTGATCGACGATCCGACCGCCTTCCTCTACAACAGATGGCTGCCCCGCGTCTCGACCGAGGTCAGCAAGATCGGCGAGCCCTCGACCTATCGCAACAACCTGGCCCTTGTCAAAAGCGCGATGGCCATGCTCCAGTACTTCTACGCCTTCGGGCCGCAGGTGGCGAGGCTCCGCTCGGAATGCGGGGTCGCCGGCGCGATCGCGGGCATTTTCAAGGCCCCCTTCGACATTCTCGCGGATAAGATGCGGGGCTACATCGGCCTGACGATGGACATGCACACGCAGCCCAAGAAAGTGCTCAAGGCCGCCGAAGCCCTCATGCCGCACCTTGTCAACGTGGGCCTGACGACGTGCGATCCGACCAGGCTTGCCCCCATCGGCTTCTGGATGCATCGCGGCTGCGTGCCGTTCATCAATCCCAAACAGTTCGAGTCGCACTACTGGCCGACGCTCAAGCCATGCATCGAGGAGTTCTGGAAGAACGGCCACCAGACGCTCTTCTACGGCGAGGGCCGCTGGAAGGCGCACTTCGACGCTTTCCGCGACCTGCCCGACCGCAGCATCGTATTCCACTGCGATCAGGACGACATCTTCGAAGTCCACAAGAGACTCCACGACAAGTTCGCCATCAGCGGGGGCATCCCCAACATGCTCCTGAGCTACGGCACACCGCAGGAAACACGGGACTTCGTGATGCGCGTGATCAAGGAGGTGGCCAAGGACGGCGGCTACATTATGGACGCCGGGGCCATCATGCAGGACGACACGAGCATCGAGAACATGAAGATGATGACGCAGGTCTGCCGCGAGCACGGCGTCTACTCCGCCGGCAGCTACAAGCCTCCCGTCGCGACGCCGCCGTGCGATCTGCCGTCGTCCGTCGAGTCCCGCAAGAAGGTCAAGGGGCTGGCGGGCCGAACGCCGCCGCGAGTCAAGCCGGGCGCCTGCTTCCCATGGGAAGATCGCGTCAAAGACCTCCCCGCGATCACCGGCGACAAGGCGATGGTCCAGCGGATCTGGGAGGACATCGACGCGTTGGGCAACATGTACATCTGGCAGCTTCTGCTGTCGTTCTGAGCGTTCGTAGTGACGCCGTCAGGCGTTGTCTTCCTGCGTCTCGAAGATATGCCCTGACGGGCACACTACAAACCAGATCGTCGGCGAGGATTGGAGGTTTCGATGAGTCATCGGATCGGACGCAGAGCGTTTTTGAAACAGACTGCCGCACTCGCCGCCGGCGGGATTGCCCTGCCGTACTTCGTGCGTCCTTCGGCGCTGGGCATGGCCGGAAGCGTCGCCGCGAGCGAGCGGATCACGATGGGCATGATCGGCACGGGCGGCCACGGCATCGACATGAATCTCAAGACCTTTCTCACACACGCCGATGCCCATGTGCTCGCGGTCTGCGACGTAGACCGGACCCAGCGGGAGACCGCCCGCAAGCTGGTCGATGAGAAGTATGGCAACAAGGACTGCGCCGCGCACAACGACTTTCACGAGGTCCTCGCCCGCCCGGACATCGATGCGGTGATGATCTCGACCCCGGACCATTGGCACGTGCCGATCGCAATCGCCGCCGCCAAGGCCGGCAAGGACATCGAGTGCGAGAAGCCCACCCTGACGATCGAGGAAGGCCGCAGGCTCGTCGAGACGATGAATCGGTACAACCGCGTCTTCCAATGGTCGACAGAAGACCGGGCCGTCGACGTCTATCATCGCATGTGCGAGCTCGTCCGCAACGGCAAGATCGGCAAGGTCCACACGGTCCGGGTGGAGCTGCCCGCCGGCCCCGATACGCCGGGCAATCCCGAGCCGATGCCGGTGCCCGAGGGCTTCGATTACGACATGTGGCTGGGACCCGCCCCCTATGCCCCCTACACCAAGGACCGCTGTCACTGGAACTTCCGATGGATCCTCGACTACTCCGGCGGCATGCTCACCGACTGGGGGGCCCACCTGCTCGACGGCGCGCAATGGGGCAACAACACCGAGCACACCGGCCCGGTCGAGGTCGAGGGCAAAGGCGTGTTCTGGAAAGAAGGGCTGTTCAACACGGCCAAAGAGTTCCACATCGAATACACCTACGCCGACGGCGTGAAGCTGATCGTCACCTCCGGCACGCCGAGCCTGCGATTCGAAGGGACAGAAGGCTGGATCGGCAATCGCGGCTGGCGGGCCCCCCTGGAGGCCGAGCCCGTGTCCATCCTGACGTCCGCCATCGGGCCCGAAGGGGTTCACCTGTTCACGGAGCCCCGCGGCGAGCAGCGGAACTTTCTCGACTGCGTCAAGTCCCGGCAGGAATGCTATTTCCCGCCGGAGATCGGGCAGCGATGCTTCACGATCGCTCACATCGGGAATATCGCCATGCTGCTGGGCCGAAAGCTCAGATGGGACCCGCAGGCGGAACGATTCGTCGGGGACGATGAGGCCAACCGCATGCTCGGCCGCTCGATGCGAAGTCCTTGGAGCCTGTTGTAAGCAAAACGGTGGGGCAAGCCCCACCCTACGGCTATCGCCCATGCGAGTCTGTCAGAGGGACAGCGCCGGAGCATTGTCGAAGATCGGTCGGATGGGGCTTGCCCCACCGCTTCCATTGAATCATCCCGAATGAGAGGGCAACTGTGATGACAAGGACTTGCGGATGCCTGAGAGCCATGGCGATGCTTGCCGTCGCTGTCTTCGCTTGCTGCGGCGCCGCGACCGCCGGGGATTGCAGCGAATGTCACAAGCTCGCGATCACGGGCAACGACCTTTCCGCGTGGCGAAGCCCGACGGGAGACTGGAACGTCGTTCAGGATGCGACGCTCGCTCCCGGCAATGAGAAGATGCTCGCGACCCAGCCCGGCACGGGAGCCATCGTCAACGGCCCGGCGGGAAAGACGGTCAACGTGCTTACCAGACAGGAATTCGGCGACGTCCGGGCTCACGTCGAGTTCATGGTGTCGAAGGACTCGAATTCGGGCGTGTACTTCATGGGCCGCTACGAGGTCCAGGTCTACGACAGTTGGCAGAAGATCGCCGAATACCCCGGCATCGAGTGCGGCGGCATCTACCAGCGATGGGACGAGAGCCGCGATCCCCAGGGGTTCGAGGGCCACTCGCCTCGCATCAATGCGTCGAAGGCCCCCGGCCAGTGGCAGAGCTTCGACGTGGTCTTTCGAGCCCCCCGCTTCGACAAGACCGGCCGCAAGATCGCCAACGCGCGATTCGAGAAGATCGTGCACAATGGGGTTCTCGTCCACAGCGACGTCGAACTGGCCGGGCCGACCCGGGCCGGCACATACGATGATGAGAAGCCGCTGGGACCGCTCATGCTCCAGGGCGACCACGGCCCCGTGGCGTATCGCAATATCTGGTTCGCTCCCGCGGGTCCGAATCCCTTCTTCGCGATGGACACCGCAACCCAGGACCCTAACCACAAGACCGCCGCTCAGCAGACGCAGATGCTCAAGGAGCTTGGCTACGCCGGCATCGGCCCGGCCTACACGGGAGTGGGTCCGCTGACGGAGTTGCTCAAGGAGCTCGATTCGCGGGACCTCCAGTTCTTCGCCGCCTATGCCGGCATCAGCATCGACGCCGGAGCCCAGCCGTACGATCCTTCGTTCGAGGATGCGATGAAGGTCCTCGAAGGCCGCAACGCGATTCTGTGGGTCTTCGCACAGAGCAGTAAGCTCGGCCCCTCGGCTGTCGAGGGCGATGATCGGGCGGTTGAGATTCTCCGCGAACTGGCGGACGCCGCCGCTCTGCACCAGGTCCGCATCTCGCTCTATCATCACAACGGCTTCTGGCTCGATACGATCGACGACGCCGTGCGGCTCGCGAAGAAGGTGAACCGCCCGAACGTGGGCGTCACGTTCAACCTGTGCCACTGGTTGCGAGTCAGCCAAGACCGGGACGCCAAAGCCGCCCTCTCCAAGGCCATGCCCTACCTGTCGGTCGTGAACATCAACGGCGCCGATTCCGACGGCAAAGACTGGAACACCTTGATTCAGACGCTCGATCGCGGTACCTTCGACATGCGTGGATTCCTGGAGACCCTGCGGGACGCCGGCTACACCGGCCCGATCGGCTTCCAGGGCTACGGCATCGGCGGCGACGCCCATGACAATCTCAAACGCACGATGGCCGCCTGGGAAAAGCATTCGCAGGTCCTTCGCGGCGATGTGAAGGTATTCGGGGAGCCCAAGAAGGCGCCCTGACAAACGGAGTCCTATCCGTCCTATGCGTCCTATTCGTCCTATAGGACCGATGAGACCGATAGGACGAATAGGACGGACGATGGACACTCTGAAACTCTTGCGTGATTACTTTCCGACCGCGGTCTACACGGGCAAATGCCTCGTGTTCATCAGCGAGGATTGGCGGGTCGAGCTGACCGAGCACAAGGACAGCGACTTCAGCAAGGTCTCGAACCAGCCCTCGATCATCCGCGTGCGGATCTTCAAACGGGCGATCAACGGCGAGTTCGCCGCCGGCTTCTACGAGGATTTCCAACTGCCCTCGCTGGGCGAATTGGCCGAGCAGATCGAAAAATACGTCCAGATGGCGATCGGCGCGAATCTGCGGGAGAACGTCGAGTAGCCTATGCCCAGACCAGCCATCCAGGAAGACGCCGGCGGCGTGGTCTTCACCGCCAAGATCGTGCCGGGCAGCAGCCGAACGACCGTCGCGGGCGTCCTCGACAATATGGTCAAAATCCGCGTCGCGGCCCCGCCCGAAAAGGGCAAAGCCAACCAGTGCCTGGTCGCCTATCTGGCCGGACAGCTCGGCGTGAAAAAGAACCAGATCGATATCATCGCCGGCCAAACGAACCCGGTCAAACAGGTCCGAGTCGCCGGAATCTCCGCGACAACGCTCCTGGAGAAGCTCGGCCTGAGCGGCTCTTGATCGCCCTCGGCAATCACGGAGTCTGTTGCGGCTCCGGCAGCTTCTTGACTCGAATGTCGCGTACCGCGCCGGCCGTGCACCATGTGGCGATCCCCAGCGGCTGCGAGAGATCGACCTCTGCTCGAATGCCGAGCTTATGGTCCGTCGAATCGAAGTTCACAAGCTCCTCGTCGTCGAGCCAGGCCTGGATGACCTTGCCTTCCACGCGGAGCTGCACGCGATACCACTTGCCTTTTTCGAAGCTGATGATGCGAGTGGTCTGGTTCTCCGAGGCGTCGAAGTAGTCGATGCTCGACAGGCCGCAGACGCTGCCGCCCCAGCCGCCAAGAACCAGCGTGCACGGCCTATCCCCCACGGGGAACGTCAGGCCGCAGAAGAAATCGTTGCCCTCGACCCGCATCGCCTCCAGGGAGATCTCATAGTTCTCACGGACCATCGGCCCGGTCCAGGTGATCCCGGTCATATAGCTGCCCAACGCCATTTGGATCGCGCCGTCCTTGACGGAAACGTTCCCCTGGCCGCCAAAATCCGTCGGCTTCCACTGACCGAGGGTCTGGCCGTCGAAGAGGCTGGTCTCCTGTCCGACGGCAAGAGCAGTCGGGTCCACGACCTGGGGCTTAGGCTCCTGGGCCGGCACAGTCGAAGCCGGTTCGGCAGGCTTGGCCGGCGTTTCGACGCCCTGGGCCTGGGCTTGCGGGGGCTGAACCTGCGGCGATTCCGCGGCAGGCGCCTGTATCGTCGTGACCTTGCACCCCCCCGCCCACAGACTCCCCACCACAAAAAGCACGCCCAAAACCGTCATGTTATGGGTCCGATTCCGCATCCCCGCACAAACCCGACGACTCCCGATCCAACCAGCCGATCTCATAGTGTCCTCCTAACAACCTGGATTTTTGATTGAACAGACTAAACGCGGCGGTACAATTGCACAAGGGGAAACTGGAGGGCCATCCGCTTCGCCGGGGCGTGGCGCCTTCGCCTCAAGCTGGTCGAACCCCATGACGATAAAGAGCGTATGGTCAAGTACTTGTGATGAGAGGGCTGCATGAAAAGAGTCCTTCTGGGCATGACGATTCTCCTGGTTCTTTCGCCTTGGACGGCTTACGGGCAGCGGGTCCGTCTGGCCAACACCGGCAAGGCCGGCCTGAACGTCACCTCCCTGGAGCAGGTCCTGCGTCTTTCGGACGACCAGATCGATCTGGCCACGGCCACGCTGATCGCCTCGGAATACTGGAGCAAGATGGTCGCCGGCCGCCAGTATCTTGAGCAGTTGGACGCCATGGCGACGGAGATCCTGGTGCGGCTCCGCCAGCAGCACATCCCGACGGACGCCCGAGCCATCCCTGTCATCAACCAGTACCTTTTCGAGGAACTCGGATTCAAGCCGGTCTCGCACGCCGACGATCCGAACGACCTGTTTCTTCATTCCGTGATGGACCGCAAGCAGGGCTACTGCCTGAGCCTTTCGGTCCTCTATCTGTCCGTCGCGGAACGCGTCGGGCTCAACGTCCACGGCGTGGTGGTCCCCGGCCACTTCTTCGTCCGCTACGACAACGGCCGCACGCGGCTCAACATCGAGACCACCAGCGGCGGAGCCAATCCGCCCGACGATTACTACCGGACGAAATTCAACGTCCCCGAGAACAGCCGCGACACCATCTACATGAAGAACCTCAACAAACGCCAGAGTCTCGGCTGCTTCTTCAACAATCTCGGCAACGTCTACAACGAGATCGGCGACATCGACACGGCCATGCTGGCCCTGGAGCGGGCGGTCACGATCAACCCGACGCTCTCGGAATCTCGCTCCAACCTGGGCAACATGTACCTGCAAAAGGACCGGGTCGCCGACGCGATCGGCCAGTATCGATCCGCCCTCGATCTCAACCCCGGCGACTCCAAGACGTACTACAACCTGGGCAACGCCTACATGGCCAAAGAAGAGTTCAACGCCGCGGCGTCCTCCTATCGCCAAGCCCTCATGCTGGACCCGAATTGCGTTGACGCCTATCGAAAGATGGCTATGCTGCTGTGCAAGCAGGAACGCTACAGCCAAGCCGTGGGGCAGTTGAATGTGGCCATGGCTCTCGACAAGGGAAACCCCGAGGTCTACAGCCAGCTCGGCGACGTGTACTACCGGATGCACGACTACAGCAACGGGCTGGCGAATTTCCGCAAGGCCGTGGAGTTGAAGCCGGACTGGGCGGAGGCCTATTACGGCATGGGAATCTGCTACGGCGCGTTGAAGCAGACCGGGGACGAGATCCAGTCGTACCTGCGCGCCCTGACGATCAATCCGACGCTGCTCGCGGCCCTGGTGGATCTGGGCGGCGCGTACTTCAATCAGGGCAACTACGACCTCGCTGTGCAGTACTATCGGCAGGCGGTGACAACCAGCCCGGACGACGCGAGAATCCTGTACAATCTGGGCTCCGCCTATCTGAAGAAGGACCAGTACGATCTGGCGGTCAAGGCGTACCTCCAGGTGGTTCGGCTCGATCCCAAGACGGCCGACGCCCACCAGGCCCTGGCCTACGGCTTCTACATGCTCGGCAATTACGCCGAGGCCCAGAGTCACGCCAACGCCGCCAAGAGGCTGGGGACACAGGTCCCGGACGACCTGGTCAAGGCCATCGAAAGCCGCCTCAAGCAGCCGGCCAAAGGCTGAGAAGAAATTCCGCCGGCGTCTTGACAGGACGCCGGACCTCCAGTAAAATGATCGAGCAAAGTGGGAGTCGGCAGCAAAGCTGCCTGAACGTGGGCAATCCCAGGAAAAAGCCAGTCATCGGAATCATCGGTGGTATTGCCTCGGGCAAGAGCACCGTGGCCGCGGAGTTCGGAAAACTCGGCTGCGCAGTCATCAGTGCCGATGCCCTCGCTCACGATCTGTTGATGGAAGGCCCTGTTTGCGATCAAGTATGTGAGCTTTTCGGACGGGAGGTTTTGCAGCCCGACGGCCGGATCGACCGCAGGAAGTTGGCCGCTCTGGTCTTCGCCGACCGGGAGAAACTGGCCGCATTGAACAAAGTGATTCATCCTCGCGTACTTGAGCGAACCGAGGAACTGATCGCGAAGTACAATCAGTGTGAGCACGCCAAAGCGATTGTACTTGATATGCCCCTGCTTGTCGAAGTTGGATGGGCGGATCGTTGCGACCGGTTGATCTTCGTGAGGTGCGACCGCGAGCGGCGGGCCGACCGCCTGCAGCACAGAGGCCTCATGGATGAACGGGAAGTCGAAATTCGCGAAAATTTTCAAATTTCTGTGGACAAGAAGGCAGAGCTCGCCGATAATACCATAGACAACAATTCTGACTTCTTGACACTGGTCAGGCAAATCCAAGATATCTTCTCTGACATAGCTAAAAGCAGTTAGTGTGGTTCGTTCGGAAGTCGTACTGCCGGCTGCCATTTTGCTGGGCCGCATCTATTGTGGTCTCGTGTGAGGCCCCTCCCCCGGAACCACTGGAGAGAAGATGTTTCACGTCGGCGACAGGCGTGTTGCCTGCATCTGTTGCGGAGGCAGGTGCGTACCTGCGCAATCCGGGGCAAGGGTGACAGTAGTGTTTCGTATCATGCAAAAGGAGTAGTTATGGCCAAGGCCAAGACAACGAGAAGAAAAGGCACCAAGCGGAAGGCTGCCGTTGAAGAAACAGCGGAAGAACAGCTCGACCAGCCTCAGGATACCGAGCTGGAAGCCTCCCCCGTTGCCGCCATGGATGGAGAAAGAACTCAAAGCCCGACGGCCCAAGCGGAGGCCGGGGAACCCCAGACGCAAACCGACGGCCTTGAAGTCACCGACGGAATCGAGGCCACGGATGAAGAATCCACGCACGCCAAATACGAGCGGATCAAGAAGGGCAACCTGTACCTGACGGACCTGCAGCGGCTCGCCGTCAGCGACCTGCACGAGATGGCCAAGAAGGAAGGCATCACGGAATACAGCGCCCTGAAGAAGCAGGACCTGATCTTCCGGATCCTCAAGGAACGCATCCGCCAGAGCGGCCTGATGTACGGCGAAGGCGTCCTGGAAGTCCTGCCCGACGGCTACGGGTTCCTCCGCAATCCGACGTACAATTACCTGTCGTCCTCGGACGACATCTACGTGTCGCCGTCGCAGATCCGCCGTTTCGGCCTGCGGACCGGCAACATCGTTTCCGGACAAATCAGGCCCCCAAAGGACTCTGAAAAATATTTCGCGCTGCTGCGCGTCGAAGCGATCAACTTCGAGAACCCGGACCTGCTGGCGGACAAGATCGTCTTCAGCGATCTGACGCCGTTGCACCCGGAGCAGCGACTGATCCTCGAGACCGGCGCCGACGAGCTGAACATGCGCATCATCGACCTGGTGACGCCCGTGGGCAAGGGCCAGCGAGGCCTGATCGTCGCTCCGCCGCGAACCGGCAAGACGATCCTGCTGCAGAAGATGGCCAACGCCATCAGCACGAATCATCCGGAAGTGAAGCTGATCGTGCTGCTGATCGACGAACGGCCTGAGGAAGTGACGGAAATGGAGCGGAAAACCGCCGACTCCGTCGAAGTCATCAGCTCGACGTTCGACGATCCCGCCGCCCGCCATTGCCAGGTGGCCGAGATCGTCATCGAGAAGGCCAAGCGAATGGTCGAGTACGGCCAGGACGTCGTCATCCTGCTGGACTCCATCACGCGTCTGGCGCGAGCGTACAACAACGAGACGCCCCACTCCGGCCGCATCTTGACCGGCGGTGTGGACGCCGGCGCGATGCAGATGCCGAAGAAATTCTTCGGCGCCGCCCGTAAAGTCGAGGAAGGCGGTTCGCTGAGCATCTTCGCCACCGCCCTGATCGACACCGGGTCCAAGATGGACGAAGTGATTTTCGAAGAGTTCAAGGCGACCGGCAACATGGAGCTTCACCTGGATCGGCGGCTCGTCGATCGACGCGTCTGGCCGGCCATCGAGATCACGCGCAGCGGAACCCGACGCGAGGAACTGCTGCTGGATCCGAAGGAACTCGAGCTGGTGTACCGTCTCCGCCGCGTGCTGAGCGATCTGAACCCCGTCGAGGCCGTCGAGCTGCTCAAGAGCCGCCTGGCCAAGACGCGGAGCAACGCGGAGTTCCTGATGACCATGAACCTCGACTAAGGTCCATGGTCCGGCGTCGGCAGGATGACACAGGCGATCTGTGAAATGTCCCAACCCGGCCGGGCGAGAAAATCGAGCCCTTTACAGGGCGTCCCTCTGGGATTAACATGACTTCCGGCAGACATCGTGTCTGCCGGAATTTTTTTGGACTGTCTTTACGTTTGGATAAGTCATGGCTGAGTTGTCGAAGGTGTACGATCCGAAGGCCGTCGAGGAGCAGATCAACAAGCTCTGGCAGTCGGGGTCCTATTTTCACGCCGAGCCGTCGCGCGACGGAGAGAACCGACCGCCGTTCACGATCGTGATCCCGCCGCCGAATGTAACCGCCGCTCTGCACCTGGGACATGCCCTGAACAACACGCTCCAGGACGTCCTGATCCGCTTCCGCCGGATGCAGCAGTGCGAAACGCTCTGGATGCCCGGCACGGACCACGCCGGCATCGCCACGCAGACGGTCGTCGAGAAACGGATCCTCTCCGAGGAAGGCAAACGGCGCACCGACTTTGCGCGAGAGGAGTTCGTCAAGCGCATCCAGGCCTGGAAGGACGAGTACGAGACAACGATCCTCGGCCAGCTCAAGGCGATGGGCTGCTCGTGCGACTGGGAGCGGACCCGCTTCACGATGGACGAGGTCTGCGCCAAGGCGGTCCGCGCGACGTTCTTCAAACTCTTCCAGGACGGCCTGATCTATCGCGGCAAACGCCTGGTCAACTGGGACCCGGCCACGCAGACGGTTCTCGCGGACGACGAGGTCGAGCACGAGACGATCCAGGGCCACTTCTGGTACATGAGATACCCGCTGGTCGAACCGGTGACAATCGACGGCAGACGCATCGAGCATGTCACGGTCGCCACGACGCGGCCGGAGACGATGCTGGGCGACACCGCCGTCGCGATGAACCCGTCCGACCCGCGGGCCGCACACCTGGTCGGCAAACAGATCCGCCTGCCCATCGTCGGGCGAATCATCCCGATCATCGCCGACGAGCACGTCGTGCTGCCGAACCCCGAAAGCGAGGACGAGAAGGCCAAGTTCTCCACCGGCTTCCTCAAGGTCACGCCCGCCCACGACCCGGACGACTGGGCCATCGGCCAGAGGCACGATCTGCCGGTCATCAACATCATGGCGCCCGACGGCTCGATCAGCGACAAGTACGGCTGGCAGGACGCGACCGAGCCCGAGGCCCGCAACCTGCTCGGCATGGACCGCTTCGAAGCCCGCGAGGCCATCGTC
>JBDKUU010001004.1:0-2117 GCA_039679525.1 Phycisphaerales bacterium
AATCGGCCGGTCTACAAGGGAGCCGGCTGCCCAGCGTGTCAGAATACGGGCTATAAGGGCCGTAAGGGCATCTTTGAGATGATCGAAATGAACCCCGAGATCCGGGAACTCGCCTACAAGAGAGCCACGACGAGCGACTTGCGTGCGGCGGCGAAGGCCGGCGGCATGAGAACGCTGGCCGAAGACGGCGTATTGAAGGTATTCAGCGGGATAACCACGGCCGAAGAGGTCTCGCGAAACGCGCAGATCGAAGGCATCGTGGCGGAGTAGAATCATATCTTGTCAAAGGGACACTGATGGCAACACTGAACATGGACAGAATCCTCCAGGCGTGCGTTACCCAGGGGGGATCCGATATTCACATCTCTTGCGGCCGGCCGCCGGTCATGCGTATTGACGGGCACCTGCGGTCTCTCGAGACGAAGGTGTTGGAGCCGGATGATTCGGCTGCGTTGATGAAAAGCATCACGCCGGAACGTTGCCAGCAGGAACTCCAAGAGGAAGGCGGAACCGACTTTGGCTTCGCCTACGGCACCGCGGCCCGATTCCGTGTGTCCGTGTTCAAGCAAAAAGGCACCATCGCCATGGTGCTTCGGCAGATCCCCTATAAGATTCTGACCTTCGAAGAGCTGGGTCTGCCGAAGATCTGCGCGGCCTTGTGCCGACGGCCCCGCGGGTTGTTCCTGGTTACCGGACCTACCGGAAGCGGCAAGACGACCACCCTGGCGACCATGATCAACTACATCAACGAGAACTTCGACCGCCACATCGTGACGATCGAGGACCCTATCGAGTACTATCATCCGCACAAGAAATCGGTCATCAACCAGCGAGAGGTTGGCGTCGACGTGCCGAGCTTCGGCGAGGCCCTGCGTCGCGTGTTGCGACAGGACCCCGACGTGATCCTCGTCGGCGAGTTGCGAGACTTGGAGACAATCGAGGCTGCCGTGCGTGCCGCTGAGACTGGACACCTGGTTTTCAGTACGGTTCACACGACCAGCGCCTCCGGCACGGTGAACCGAATCATCGACGTGTTCCCGACAGACCAGCAGGAGCAGATCCGCATCCAGTTGAGCGGCAACCTGATCGCCGTGCTGAGCCAGGCCTTGTGCCCCCTGGCGACCGGCCGAGGTCGTATCGCGGCTTACGAGTTCATGGTCGTCACGCCCGCTATCGCCAACCTGATTCGCGAGAACAAAACCTACCGTATCGATTCCAGCATCCAGACCGGCAAGAAGCTGGGCATGCAGTTGCTGGATGAGCACCTGTGGAACCTGTACGACATCGGTAAGATCAGTCTGGAAGAGATGTTGGATAAAGGACGTGCCCCGGGCGCCCTCCAGGAAAAGGCGTTGGCCAAGATCGCCGGCGCCAAAGGCAAGCTCAAGAAGAAGGCGGAAGAGGCGAAGAAGGAACTCGAAGACCTCGGCCCGATTCTCAAGACGTGACGGTTGGGCCTTTCTCCGGCAGACACGAGGGACCCCAGGCGACAGGGCACGGATGGTCACTCCCCCGGTTCATTACCCGAGAACGAATCGCGGTTATCGGAGCACTTGCCAGTGTCCCATTAACCAGATGTCCGATTCATAATTTTATTTCTTTTCGCTATTTACTTCGATACAATAAAGCCGTACTGGATTATAGGGTCTTTAAGGGCTAAGGCGATGGGTAACGGAAAGGCAATCGAAAAGCTCCCTCCAGTCGAACAGCTTCGCGGCCGGCCGATCGGCAGAATCCTGATGAAGATGGGACTGCTCAGCCGCGAAAAGGTTCACGAGTGCCTTGAGATCCAGAAGAAGCGAGGAGGGGGAATCCGCCTGGGACAGGTCTTCCTGGAACTGGGACTCGTCGATGAGGCCCGCCTCCAGATCGCCCTGGCAGCGCAGCGAGGCATCGAGTACATCAGTATCGACGGGCTGGACATCCCGGCCGACGTCATCGAGAAGGTCCCGGCCCAGACCGCCAAGAACTACCACGTCCTTCCCATCGCGTTCAACAAGGACAAGAAAGAGCTGACGGTTGTCCTGGACAACATGGACAACTTCCGGGCGACCGACGAGTTGCGGACCTTCATGGGATTCGCGGTGACGGCCAAGATGACCGATCACACCAGCCTC
>JBDKUU010001005.1:0-11845 GCA_039679525.1 Phycisphaerales bacterium
ATTTTGCGCTTTGGGCCAGCAGCATGAGAACGACGCTGCAAATCGCTTATGAATGGGCCGGCGTCGGTTGTTCTCTGGCAGGATCGTGCCATTGGCGAAAGGCGAAGAATGCCCGCCGGCCCGTCGCGCTGCGGCGAGCCGACAGACTCCGGATCAGTCCGCTTTCTTCTCGGGCCATCAGAAGAGATCGGTCGCGTGCCAATTGAACTGGTTACACGCGAGGAGAGCCGGAGACTGTGCGACCGGCAAGCGGTGGCGGACTCGATCTCGAAGAGGAGGCGGGACGTTTGCGTCGGGGCCCTTCCCTTTTGGTCAGGTTATCAACGCGGGGGCGGACTCGGCGAGGGCCAGGGCGATGGTGATGCCGTTGAACATTGCGTGCATGAAGATGGACCGCAGGAGCGAGCCGCTCTTCTCGTAGCTGTAGCCCAGGCCCAGGGCCAGCACGAACAGGGCCGGCCAGTGGGAGGAATTCTGGTGAATGCGTGCGAACAGGATCGACGTAATCACGATGGCGAGCCAAGGTCGACCGAGGTAGGACCGGATCATCGTCTGGAAGAGGCCGCGAAAGAGCATTTCCTCCATCACCGGGGCTACGATCACGGCGAAGACGATCATCAGGATCTGCAAGGGCATCGAGCCCGATTCCGTAATCACCTGGAGAGCTTCGTGCTGGGGGACCTCGAAACTCGGGTTCAGAGTCCTCATGATCAGGACGGTCAGACTCATCGTCGCCATGACGAGCGGCCAGACTCCGAGCAGGGTCAAAAAGGCGAAGGCCACGTCCCGAGGAACGGTTCGGATCCGCAGTCCGAAGCCCTTGAGACCCCGTGCGAATGCGATACGAGCCACGAATAGGATCAGGGCAACGATAGCCAACGAGCCCAGGAGGTTCGCGGCGTTGATCAGGAAGAAAGCCTCGGGTCCATTCAGGTGGCGGGTCAGTTGCGCGACAAGCCCGTTTAGGATCCATTCGGTCAGCATCCACATAAAGAGCATGGCGAACGGAAGCAGGAGCCCCATGCTGTTGCGGCGAGGTCGGGATTGGGCCAGGGAGGTCCGGCCCAGGGAGGTGTTCAGCAGCCACCAGGCGAATAGGGCGATGCCCACGGCCAGCGGGATCCAATCCGCCGGGGAGGCCGGCGGGACTTGTTGTTCGACTCCGTTCGACACAGGATTCAGGATTTACTCTTGTGATTGCCGATGTACTATGGTAGATCGAAATCAGGAGGCCGCCCGGAACCTTGACGTGGGCGTCGCCCTGACAAAATGGTAAACCATTGAGCACGGATAGTAAACCAAATCATGGACGTATTCCAGATAGAAGGTCCGGTCCGACTGGCCGGCGAAGTTGAAGTCAACGGTTCGAAGAATGCCTCGCTGCCGATCATGGCGGCGGCCCTGCTGGCGCCCGGGCGATCCACGCTGCTGGGCGTTCCCCGGCTGTCGGACATCGGCGTTTTCAAGGAGCTGATCGAACACATGGGCTGCCAGGTCGAGCGGCTCGACGACGGCGGCCTGACCATCGACGCCACGAGCATCGACAACCCCGTCGGGCCCTACGACATCGTCCGCAAGATGCGGGCGAGCGTCTGCATCCTGGGGCCGCTGCTGACCCGGTGCGGGCGGGTCGAAGTCTCCATGCCCGGCGGCTGCGCCATCGGCGACCGGCCCATCGACCTGCACCTGAACGGCCTTCGCCAGCTCGGCGCCCAGATCCACCTCAAGGGCGGCTACGTCATCGCCGAGGCCCCCGGCGGGCTCAAAGGCGAGAGCATTTTCCTCTGAGTGCCGTTCGGGTCCACCGTGCTGCGCACCGCCAACGTGATGATGGCCGCGACGCTGGCCAAGGGCCGCACGATCATCGAGTCCGCGGCCTGCGAACCCGAGATCACCGACCTGGCCAACTGCCTCAACGTGATGGGCGCCCGGATCACGGGCATCGGCTCGCCGCGCCTCGTCATCGACGGCGTCAGCCACCTGCACCCGGTCCAGTACCGCGTGATCCCCGACCGCATCGAGGCCGGGACGTTCATGTGCGCCGCCGGCATCACCGGGGGCGAGGTCCACATCAGCCACTGCCGGCTCGAGGACATGATGGCGGTCGTCGACCGCCTGCGGATCATCGGCATCGCGGTCGAGCCCAACGGCGACGGCTGCACGGTGGCCGGGTCCGAGAATTTCCAGCCCGCGGACATTACGACCCAGCCCTATCCGGGTTTTCCGACCGACCTCCAGGCCCAGTTCATGGCCCTGTTGTCCCTGGCCCACGGCAACAGCGTCGTGGTCGAGAAGATCTTCCCCGACCGGTTCCTCCACGTCGCGGAGCTGAACCGCATGGCCGCCAACCTTCGCAAGGAGGGCTCGGCCGTCATCGTCGCCGGGGTCAAGAAGCTGATCGCGGCCCCCGTGATGGCCTCGGACCTGCGTGCCTCCGCCGCCCTGGTGGTGGCCGCGCTGGCCGCCGAAGGGACCACGACGATCAACCGCGTCTACCACATCGACCGCGGCTACGAGCGGATCGAGGAGCGGTTCAACGCCATCGGCGCCAAGATCCACCGGGAAGAGGGCGGAACCGTCTGACCGCCTGTCACGTATCGGAGGGTGTGCCTCGTGAAACGTGTGCTTCTGAGGATACGCGCGACGCATTCCGCACGACGCACAACGAGTTCTTTGCGAGGGAGTAGAAATGAAAAGGCTGTTCAGGCTTATCGTGACTGTCATAGTCGTTCTGGTGATCCTGGCCGTCGTCGGCGTGGTCGGCGTGGCCGTGTTCGCCAACCGGGCGGTCAAGACCGCGGTCGAGTCGGCCGGCACGAAGACGCTGAATGTGCCCGTTCAGGTCGACAAGGCCTCCGTCTCGATTCTAGGCGGGTCTCTCGATCTTCAGAGCCTCACGGTGAAGAACCCGCAGGGCTACAGCGGACCGGCCCTGTTGACGCTGAAAGCCGTCGACGTCAAGGCCGACACCGGATCGCTCTTCGGCGACGAGATCGTCATCAAGAGCATGACCCTGGGCAGCATGGAGGTCTTCGTCGAGCAGAAGGGCCTCAACAACAACCTCTACGACGTCATCAAGCCCCTGCGGCAGCCCCACGAGCCCACGGGCAAGCGGCTGATTATCGACAAGCTCACGATCTCGCCGGACATCGTCGTGCACGTCAGTCTGCCCGCCCTCCCGGGCCAGCAGGCGCAGACGGTGAACCTCAAGATCGCCCCGATCACGATGACGGAACTCGGCCGCAACGAGCGGCTGGACACCGCCATGCTGATCAGCAAGGTCCTGCTGGCGGTCGCCCAGGGCATCGCCGAGCAGACCGGCGACATCCTGCCCAAAGAGACGATCGGCGAGATCACGGGCGTCCTGGACAAGGCGATCGACATCGGCCGCACCATCTTCGGCGACAAGAAGACCGAAGGCCAGCCCCAGGAAAAGACCGGCACCGGCGACCTCGGCGACAAAGTCACCGAAGGCCTCAAAGGCATCCTCGGCGGCAACAAAAAGAAGTAGCCGTTGCGAGAGAGCGATATCGAACCGATCCTGCATTGATCCGGGATGGCTCTGAGCTACTGGGCTTCTGTAAGGGTGTTCTGTATGAACGTCTTGAGTTGAGGGAGATTGCTGCGGGAGGTATCCCATACAACCTTCAGATTCACGCCGAAATACTCATGGATCAGGATGTTGCGCATTCGTTTGATCCTGCTCCACGGCATCTCGGAATGCTCCTCAACAAACGAAGGGGACAGGTTCCGGGCAGCTTCGCCGATGATCTCCATCTCCCTGATTACAGCATCGATCATCATGTCGTTGCCTGCGAAGGTCTGGTAATCGGCGCCGGCGAGGTAACGTTCGATCTTCGCGATCGCGTCGCGCATATGGCAAAGGTATATGCGGTCACGATCCATAGATGGGTTCTGCCTCCTCAATGACTTCATCGCGAAAATACCGGCTCAGGGCCTGAGGCGTGAGCAGATCCACTCTCCTGGCGAGTTTGTTCGAGAGGTGCTCCTGAATCTCAATGAACTCGAATAGTCCGATCGTCGCTTGCGGGTCAAACTCAATCAGCACATCGACGTCGCTGTCATTCCGAGCTGTTCCGTGTATATGAGAGCCAAAGAGGGCAACGGACTTGATCGCAGCGCGATACGGACAATCCTTGATGGCGGCGCGCAATTGTGCTGTGAGATCTTCTCTTGCCATGAGTCCAGCTTAAGTTCCCGGGAGCGACTTGTCAAATGAACGAAGTGCCCTCGAGCGGTCTATCGAGGATATGCCAGGGCACAGTCCAAGCCCTACGCGCATTGCCCGCACGACTCAGCGAGGAGCCCCAATGAAAAGAGGGAGACAGCCGACCCCCCATTGCCTTGAACGGTCCGCCGCCCCCCCTAGAAGGAAGGAGTATCGAAAGAAGGCTTGTTTGCAGTCTTGAGAAGCTCTTAGTTACCCCTTACAAGGAAAGTATACGGTACGTTTGGGCAAAGGCAAAATGGGTCGGACAGACGCCGCCGGTGTGGTTCCGTCGATTCCCGAGGAACGCACTGGGAGGGGCTCTCAGACGTATTAAATGCGGGATCGCAGGGGTTCTGCGAGGCGAAAAACCGCCCGGCCGAAGCTGTCTACAGCACAATACTTGAGGATTGACTTTTTCTTCGGACGACGGTACCCTGACCCTTTTTGGAGCAAGCCCTGACTACGGATGGTGGCCGGCCTTCACGTGAGCGCGTCACCCCTTTGATTTTGCCGCATTCTGAGCGGTTGGATTGCTGTTCGGGCCAGAGAGAAGATAGGGAATATGAAGGAAACGGAACAACAGCCGAAAGACCATTTTGAAGAGATGCCGATTCTTGACGAGCTCAAGAATTCGTACCTCAATTACGCGATGAGCGTCATCGTCGCCCGGGCCCTGCCGGACGTTCGCGACGGCCTGAAACCCTCGCAACGCCGCATCCTCGTGGCGATGAACGACTTGAACCTCGGGCCCCGCGGCGCCCACCGAAAGTGCGCCAAGATCGTCGGCGACACCAGCGGCAACTACCACCCCCACGGCGACCTGGCCACCTACGGCACGCTCGTTCGCCTGGGGCAGTCGTGGAACATGCGGTATCCGCTGGTCGATCCCCAGGGCAACTTCGGCAGCATCGACGCCGACCCCCCGGCCGCCATGCGGTACACCGAGGCTCGCTTCGCCGCTCCGGCCGTCGAGATGATGGCCGACATCGACTTCGACACTGTGGATTTCGTTCCCAACTACGACGAGACCCGCAGCGAGCCGACCGTGCTGCCCTCGCGGTTCCCGAACCTGTTGGTCAACGGCTCCACGGGCATCGCCGTCGGCATGGCTACGAACATGGCGCCGCACAATCTCCGCGAGGTCTGCGACGCGCTGCTGCTGATCGTCGACGACCCGAAGTGCGGATTCAAAGAGATCATGAAGGTCCTGCCGGGCCCGGACTTCCCGACCGGCGGCATCATCTGCGGCAAGAAGGGCATCGTCGACGCCTATACGACCGGGCGCGGCCATTTGACCGTTCGCGGCAAGGCCGAGGTCGAGTCCAATAAGAAGGGCAAAGACACGATCATCATCACCGAGATCCCCTACACGGTGATCAAGACCACGATCGTCTCGAAGATCGCCGAATGCGTCCACGACGGCTCGCTGCCGGAAGTGAGCGACGTCCGCGACGAGTCGGACCGCCACGGCCTGCGGATCGTCGTCGAGATCAAGAAGGACGCCGACGCCGAGATCGCGCTGAACAAGATCTACCAGTACACGCCTTTGCAGACGACGTTCGCGATCGCGAACATCGCCCTGGTCAACAGCCGGCCCGAGACGCTCAGTATCCGCGAGATGCTCGATCTTTACATCGAGCACCGCAAAGAAGTGATTCGGCGTCGCAGCCGGTTCCTGATGAAGCGGGCCCGCAACCGGGCGCACATCCTGGAAGGCCTGATCCTCGCCGTCAGCGACATCGACGAGATCATTGAGCTGATCAAGAAATCGCCCGACGTCCCGACGGCCAAGCTCAACTTGATGAAGAAGCCGCTCCACCTGGCCGAGAGCGAGACGCTCCGAAAGCTGTTGCCCAAGGAGTTCGTCCGGGAGAAGACCAAGAGCGACCAATTCCTCACCGGTCCGCAGGCCGACGCCATCCTGAACATGCAGTTGCACCGTCTGACCGGCCTGGAGATCGAGAAACTCGCCAAGGATTACGCCGGGCTGATCGACGAGATCAAAGGCTACGAGGCCATCCTGGGCGACGAGAAGGTCCTGCTCGACATCATCCGCGCCGACATCAACGAGATCAAAGAGAAGTACGGCGACAAGCGCCGCACGCAGATCTCCGGCAGCGTCGAGGCCCTCGACATCGAGGACCTGATCGCCGACGAGGACGTGATCGTCACCGTCAGCCACGCCGGCTACATCAAGCGGATGCCCATCGACACGTACAAGCGCCAGGGCCGCGGCGGGCGGGGCATCATCGGCTCCGACCTTCGCGAGGACGATTTCATCAAGCACCTGTTCGTCGCCTCCACGCACGACTACCTGCTGATCTTCACGAATCGCGGTCGGTGCTACTGGCTGCGCGTGTACGACGTGCCGGCCATGTCGCGTCAAAGCAAGGGCCGCAGCATCGCGAACCTGTTGAACCTGGCGAACCAGACGATCGCCTCGATCATCGCGGTCAGCAGCTTCGAAGACCCCGAAGGCACTACGCCGCGACAACTGGTCATGGCGACCAAGGACGGCCTGGTCAAGAAGACCGAGCTGAGTCAATACAGCAATCCGCGTTCGAGCGGCGTGATCGCGATCAACCTCGATCCGACCGACGCCCTGATCGGCGTGGCCCTGACCAACGGCGCCGACCACATCATTCTCGGCACCAGCCACGGCATGACGATCCGGTTCGACGAGAAGGAAGTCCGCTCGATGGGCCGGGCCTCGCGGGGCGTTCGCGGCATCAAGCTGCGAGCCAACGACGAGGTGGTCGGCATGGTCATCCCGGACGAGAAGGCGGCCCTGTTCACCGTTTGCGAGATGGGCTACGGCAAGCGGACCGGCGTCGAGAACTACCGCTCCCAGACGCGGGGCGGCGTGGGCCTGATCAACATCAAGACCAGCACCCGCAACGGCAAGGTGGTTTCGTTGAAATCCGTCCAGCCGGGCGACGACCTGATGCTGATCACCGCCAACGGCATGATCATCCGCACGGGCCTCGACGAGATCCGCTCGATCGGCCGCAACACGCAGGGCGTCCGCCTGATCAATCTCAAGGAAGACGACAAGCTCGTGGCCGCCGAGAAGATCGCGGCGGAAGACCTCGAAGGCGAGGAAGGCGAAGGCGGGCAACAAGCGTAGACGTGGGACGGTCCTGTTCGTCCCATAGGTCCTATCTGTCCTATGGGACCTATAGGACGGATAGGACGAATAGGACCGACTTCCGATGGCTGATCGCATCCACGTGATCGTAGGCAAAGACGAGTCGCTCGTCGGGGCGAGGGCCCAGGAGCTTGTCGATGAGCTTCTGGACACTCAGCAGCGGATGACGGCTCTGCTGAGCGTCGAGGGCGACGAGGCCGTTGTTTCGGAAGTCCTCGACGAGCTCAAGACGGTCCCGTTCCTGGCGGACAAGCGAGTCGTGCTGGTCAAGAACGCCGACGGGTTCGTCTCGAAGAACCGCGAATTCCTCGAGCACTATTTCGAAAAGCCCGCGAGCACGGGGATCCTCATTCTGGCCGTGGGCAGTTGGGACGCCCGCACGAGACTGGCCAAGATGCTCCCCAAGGTCGGCGAGCTGATCACGATGGAATCTCCGCCGAAATGGAAGCTGGCCGAGCACCTCATGCAGCACGCCCTCGGCAAGTACAAGGTGCGGCTCAACCGCGACGCCGCGGACATGCTCGTCGAGCTGGTCGGCGACGAGTTGGCCCAGCTCTACAACGAGCTGGAGACACTGATGCTCTTCGCGGGCGACGGGCAGATGATCACCGCCGCCCACGTGGAGTCGTTGATCGGCCAGCATCGGGTGTACGGCGCGTTCGAGGTCATCGACGCCATCACCGGCGGCGACGCCGGACAGGCGGTGACGCGGCTCCGCAACATGTTCGAGCAGGATAAGGCCGCCGAGTACACCGTGGTCGGCGCGTTCGCCTACCACCTGAGGCGGATGTTCCAGGCCAAGGCCATGCTGGAGAAACGCGTCAGTCCGATCGAGGTCGCCAAGCAGCTCCGCATCTTCTACAACAAAGACCGCTTCTTCGCCCAGCTCCAGCGGACCACGCTCTCCCAGATCGCCGCGTTCCTGGAAGAGCTGGCGGCCGTCGACCATGCGACCAAGACCGGCCAGGCCCAGGCCGCGGTGGCCATCGAGCAACTGGTCCTCAAGCTCGCCGTCGCCTCGCCGCGATGAACCTCACTCGCGTTGTCACGGCCTCGTCATTCTCTTATGAGCAGCAATCGCCGAGTCGTGGGACATGACTACCCAGGGACATGGATTCCCGCTCTCGCGGGAATGACAGCGCAGGCCCGACTGCGATCCAACGTGCGCGGCCTCCAGCAAGACGGGCGAGCGAAACGCTCCCCTCAAGGGCGTGCGCAGCGCCCCTGCTGCGGGTGTCTCCAACGCGATAAACTCCCGCCGTGCAGCGGCGGATTCCGGATCAGTCCATTGGTCTTCGATCTTCAGGATTCTGTGAGGCTTCGTCTCAAGAGACGGGCATAGTTGCAGGCGAGGGTCTCGAATCGTCTGCCGTCGGGGGACTCACCGCCGAGCGATTGGCCGGCCATCGTCGCGTAGCCCAGCCGGTGGGCCAGGTATGCCACGCTGTAGAACCGCAGTCTTCTCAACAGGCCGACGTCAGTCGTGGCGGCGATGAAACGATCCACCAGGCGGCCCTGCATGGCGGGGCTCATGTCCCATTCGACCAGACAGGCCGCGATGTCCCACGCCGGGTCGGCGCAGCTCGGCGAGAAATGGTCCGCGTAGTGATCGACGCCGTCGGTCTTGAGATAGCCGTTCCCGGTCCGAAGCCATTCGTGCAGGAGCATCCGGCCGTCGGTGACCCCGGCGGCGCGGTCGTATGGAGGCACAGACAGTCTCGCTTCATGGAGCTTGTCCGTCCATCGTGGGCCCAGACCCTCGCCCACATTGACCTCGATCATCCGCGTCAATTCCTCCGGCGGCATGGGCTCTGCGGTCGTGGGGGCGCGACGCAACCACGTCAGATACCGCACGACGTAATCGAGAAACGGTTCGTCGATGTCACAGGGCCGCATCGGACGTCCGGAGACGAAGTGCGTCACGAGAAATCCATCATTCAAGCCGACCACCGGCGGATGGAAACCTGCGTCCGCCAGAAGCAAGGCGCGATCGTGCGCTGCTTGTCCGTAGCGGCCGAAACCCGCGAATTTCAGCATCACGGGGGGCGAGTCGGCGGGCTGCAACAGGTACTTTCTCCGCTCATGCCAGGGCTGCACCGCGGGATAGATGGATTCGTCATGAAAGAGCAGCGGTCGCCACTGCCCCGCCGATACGTCCGTCAGCCGGCCTTCGGGCGGCGATCGGGTCAGTCGTCCGCTTCGCACCCACACGCTGTCGAAATCCGCCAGGTACTTGCGATGCCTGGGCCAGCGGTCGCGGGCCGTCCGGGAAACGAATCTCGCGGGATCGGGATCGTGGCCGGGAAAGAACACGATCCGATCGTCGGGAACGCCCAGCTCGCTCAGTTTGTCTGCAACACAGCAGAGGGTCGAGCCGCTCAGTCCCGGCCCTTCGTCGACGATCAGCCAGTGGCGGTTCCGTAGCGTGCGGATTTTCTCGACCATCGCGTCATCGAGCGGCAGATATCGCTCGAACGGATGTCCCTGGCAACGAACCGTCCACGATCCCACGCGGGAGCCCTGCTCTTCGAGTGTGGCCGCAACCACCGCGGAGAGGCTCGCGCCGATGCTCCGAATCCCGATGCACACGAGGTCCCCGCGTCCGACGTCGAAGTGAAACCTTCTCGCGGCTTCGATGTAAGCCTCCGGCGCCAGGCCGTAATAGGCGTATCCCTCCGACGTAGGAATGCTCAGCCGTCTCGGCAAAGGCAGGGCGGCGATCCGGTCGATCGTTCGCTCCAGACGGACAGCCCAGAGGTCCTGGCCCTCTTTCGATCCCTGCCACGACCCACAGAGCAGATGTCCGGCCGAGAGACTGGCGCGGCGAAGCAGAGCCCGCGTGGGGCCGCCCGGGGTCAACTCTTCATTCCAGGCATCCACGACAGCCGTTTCGAACTCGCCAAGATCGATGAGCAACCCCACCGCGTCCGCATGTTCAACGCTTCCTCCCTTGCGAAGCCGGCGGACCCGCACCGCGATCTTACGGATCTGTCCTCGTCCGTCGACCTTCTCGCGCCGGTCCCGGTACACGATCATCCGTCGACTCCCCTGGATCTGTCTACGCTCCGGCCGGCAGCTCTCCGATCGTCATCCACGGCCTCAGACGGTTGATGTGATCCTGCGTGACGCCGTCGGCGTTCAGCAGCTCCTCGAAATCACGGATGCCCCCTCTGTCGTCCCGAAACTGGACGATGGTCTCCGCGACGTCCTCGCCGATGCCGGGTATCCTCGATAGGTCTTCCTTCGTCGCCACGTTGAAATCCGGTACGTACCGTGTCGAACTCATACGATGTCGGGCTCCTCTTTCTGGCCTTCGTAGTCCAGGGCCCCCGAACGTTCGGACGCCACAGTCAGCCACTCACGGAGTTGCCCCATTTCCTCTGATGGAATCTGCTGAACGTCAGTCAGTTCCTCCAGGTTATGAATCCAGCCGCGTCGGTCGCGGAATTCGAGAATCGTCTCGGCCATTCCGTGGTCTACGCCCGGGATGTGCTCCAGCTCTTGGGCCGAGGCGTCGTTGATGCTATAGCGTTCATGACCAGCCATGCTCGTCTCCTTTGCCTTTGCGTTCCCATTCGACAATTCATCCATGCTCCCTTTCGCATTGTACGGGGAGAGAGGAGACTGGGTCGCTGGGCACAGGGCTGCCCTCGCTATGGCTGATTGCTGCAATCGGGCCTGGCAAAAGGTTCAAGGAGCAGGCTATCCCGGCGGATCTCGGCCAGCCACTTTTCGGATTGAGCCTTGGAGAACCCCAGGAATGCGGAGGTGGGATCGTGTTCGTCGAAGGCGCGTCGGGCGACGGTCTTGTTCGCGTTGGCGTAGCAGTAGACGCAGCCGTGGGGGCAGGTGTCGTAGGTTCCGATGTCGATGCTCTCCGTGCAGCCGCAGCCTTCCCGCGTGGGCTTCTCATTCCAGGCCAAGCCTTGCGGATAGAACAGCCGCTCGATGAGCGAACCGTCGATGCAGTGGGCCTTCTGGATGATCCCGTCGCCCAGGAGGTATTCGCCGCAACAGGAGTACATCCGGATCCCGTGCGATTGGGCGATCGCTGCGAGCCGATGGGCGAGATCGATCCTCTCGCTTTCGCAGGCATACACGATCTTCAGTCTTTCGGCCTGTTCCAACAGGCGGAAGTTGCGGTCGACCTTGCGGTAGGGCATCACGAAGCTGAAGTAGCAGCGTTCGGCGAGCCCCTCCAACTCCCGGGCGAGCTTCGCGAACTCGCGAAGGTAGAACTCTCCATCGCAGATACTCGACAGCACGATCGGATCGAATCGCCAGTTGATGTGCGCGGGCGAGTAGCGGCGGCTGAGATCCTTGAGAGTCCGCAGGGCGGCGGCCTTGTCCACGTCGCTCTCAAACACCGGCGGCGCCGCGGTGACCGTGTAGTTGAAATAGAAGCGGTATCCAAGCCGGTCGAGCATTTCGAGATGCTCGACGAACGGCGTGAAGTCCTTCGACCA
>JBDKUU010001006.1:0-5754 GCA_039679525.1 Phycisphaerales bacterium
ATCGCCTTGCGGTAGGCGTCGAATCCGATGAACCGTCGCTCCGGCGGCACATCGATTTGTGCGGCAAACTGCTCGCTGAGGGCCTTGTGCGAGTTCATGAGCCGATCCTCGAAGACATCGGCCATCGCGACGAGCTTCGTCGGACCGGTCTGAGAGGACAGCGCGTTGGCGGCCGCCCCGCCGCCTCGCCCGCCGCACCCGACCAGGGCCAGACGGATCGTGTTGTCCTCGCCTGCGTAGGCGCGTGACAACAGCGTTGCGGCCAAGACCGAACCGGCCACGGCCCGCCCGCTGCCGGCCATGAACTCCCGACGAGATGACCGACCGAACTCGACACTCACGTGCGACTCACTGGGGCAACTCATAACGGCTCCTTCAAAAGGCGTTTGTCTTCCGCACTCGTTCGTTCGTCCGCACCTATATCGGGTCTGCCGTCCCGCACCTGCCCATCGATATCCGAAGTGGGGGCTTCCGCGAGCGGGACGGCTTTGTCGACGATGTCATCGGCCGCACCGATGAGGTGGAGATTTCCATGGGCCGGGTCCACGAAGACGCTCGATACATCCTTGACGACATTGCCAAGGAACTGAATCTCGCTTTTCGATTCGTTGCTCATCCCGGGGCCGCTGAGGAGATTGTTCGCGACGATCAGCCCCTCGTTGTCGAAGACCGTGCGAATCAGGCGGTTCGTGCGGCTCTGCGGATCGTGGATCGTGTTATGCAGGACGCGGCAATCCCTCGTGTACGTCGTCACGATGCCGGCCTCCGGGGCCCGCGTGATGAAGTTGTTCCGAGCGACGCAGCGGACACAGTGACGCTCGACGTTGTCCGCCCGATGCGCGTTGCCGAGCTGGAGCCCGACGTCGCAGTCGACGATGACGTTCCGCTCGATCAGGCAATCCTGCGCGTCGAACCACAGGAAGATCGCCCCTCGGCCCTCGCCCGTCCTGCCCTGGATGCCCACGAACACGTTGTCGCTAATGACCCAGTCCTTCGCGTACATCACGTCGATGCCGGCGATGTAGTTGCCCTGGGCGATGTCGGCCGGGTCGTCGCTCAGTTGCTTGGGCCGGTCGTTGTAGAACAGGCAATACTGCACCCGGCAACCCCTGGGACGCGTGGCCTGGCGGTTCTCCTCGGGGACCTTTACGCCCTTGACGCCCCGCTGCCAGATGTTGTGGATGACGCAATTGCGGATCGTCAGCCTTTGGACGTTCGAATCGGAGTTGATCTTGAAGCCATTGAACCGGACGTTCTGAATCGTCAGGTCGGCGAGGGTCACGTCACAGCAGCCTCGCACGCCGAGCAGCTCGCCGTGCATGCTCTGAGCCCCGTCGAGAATGACCCGCTCCCGCCGGCCCGAGGCCCCCCGCAGCGTCACGCGGTCGGCGTGGATCTCGACGTAGCGGGGCATCAGGTAATGTCCCTCGGCGACGAGGATCGTCTGGCCCGGCCGGGCCTGCTCGACAGCCCGAATCAGTTCGTCCACAGTTGAGGCCGTGACGACATCGCCTTGAGAAGATGCGAGGACCGGCGCCTTGGGGAACCAGTCCTGCGTCGGAGGAGTCGGGAAAGCTTCGGTCAAGCTCGACAGCGACAGGACGAGGAACAGCACGCCTGCGATTCCACTGCCGAACCGACCTCGTTTGACCGCAAATCTATCCAAGCCGTGTACCCTCACATAAGATCGGCCCCAGTGTAGAGCAAATCGACGAACGAATCAACCCTATGGACAGTATGGTTCTCCGTGCTATGATGACCGCCTTGGGATCAGCGGCGTGCAGCCACGACCACAACGACCGGCGGATTTGAGGAGAAGATCGCATGGGAACGATTGCAGAAGGCGTCAAACAGGCCATCGACAACTGCCTGAGAGTCAAGAAAGGCGACAAGCTGGTCATCATCACAGACAAGGAGACGCTCGAGATCGGCTCGGCCCTGCGAGCAGCCGCGGAGAAAAAGGCCGGCACGCCCGCTCAGTTCTTCGTCATGGAGGACTTCGGCGCCCGGCCGATTCCGTTCCCGGACGCGATCCAGAAGGCCCTGGCAACCGCCGACGTCAGCATCTTCGCCGCACAGGGAGCCAAGGGCGAGCTCCAAACCTTCCGCCAGCCCATGCTCCACGCGATCGACGCCAATCCCCGCGTCCGCCACGCCCACATGATCGGGATCACGCCCCAGATCATGACCGACGGCATGTGCAGCGACTACAAGGAGATCCAGCGAATCAGCAAGTGGGTCTACGAGAAGGTCAAGAGCGCCCGCGCGATCCGCGTGGTCACCGACAGGGGCAGCGACTTCACCGGCGAGTTCAGCCCGGACCTGAAGTGGATCGTCAGCGACGGGGACATCCGGCCCAAGCACTGGAGCAACCTCCCGGACGGCGAAGTCTTCACGTCCCCCGCGACCCTCAACGGCCAGGTCGTCATCGACGGCTGCCTCGGCGACTTCTTCACGGAGAAGTACGGATCGCTCGAAGAGACGCCGATCCGCGTTCAGGTCAAGGACGGCCGGGCGATCCGATCGACCCTCGAGTGCGCGAACGAGAAGCTCCGCAAGGAATACGAAGAGTACGTCTTCGAGAGCGACGAGAACAGCAACCGCGTGGGCGAGTTCGCGGTCGGGACCAATACGGGCCTGACCCACCTGATCTACAACCTGCTCCAGGACGAGAAATTCCCGGGCATCCACATCGCTTTCGGCAGCTCGTACCCCAACAAGACCGGGGCCCAATGGGACAGCAAGACCCACGTCGACGGCGTGCTCAAGAGCCCGAGCATCTACGTCGACGGCGAGCCGATCATGCTCAAGGGCACTTTCCAGTTGTAACACAGGCATCCTGCCCGCGCCGTGGCGAGGGCTCTCCACCCTTGCGCGTCTGTGGGCAGCGCAGTATTGTCCGCCTTCACGGCGCCACGAACGTTCTCTTGACGCGTTGCGAAATTGCGAAGTAAGGAATCCAAGTCGCCCCGGAGACGGCGCCTTTGACCATTGCTTTGGCACATTCAATGGCGAATGATTCCGCACCACCGCCGAGGTTGATGACGAGCAAAAGGCCGTTCGCGATCACCCGAACAATCAGAAACGCGATCATGACGCGAGGGGTGTTGCGCCTCTCGCCAAAGAACCGTGTAGCCGTATAGACGAGGAGGATGGCATCACGATCTCCGCGGCGACAAAGAGAGTACGCCCCCGGGCGTGCAGCGCCCCTCCGGGGCGTGGACGGTCGTGCGAAGGACATTTTTCGCTTTGCGCCAATAGCATGAACCCCAAAGAAGCCGGGAATCTCAACCGGTGTGCAAGGCGATGCGCAGCATCGTTCCCATGCTGCTGGCCCAATGCGATAAATGCCCGCCGGTCCGTCGCGCAGCGGCGAGCCGGCGGACTCCGGATCTGTCTGTCCCTTCCTTTTGCTCCGCGATCCCATTCGGTCGACCCCGTCGCCGAAACGGTCATGCACCCTTCTCT
This sequence comes from Phycisphaerales bacterium, assembly GCA_039679525.1. Taxonomy (GTDB): domain Bacteria; phylum Planctomycetota; class Phycisphaerae; order Sedimentisphaerales; family Anaerobacaceae; genus PLanc-01. The sequence continues at coordinate 3,469 of JBDKUU010001006.1, forward strand.
GCAACACCGCCCCCTGGCCGCAGCAGGAGATAACGTGAGAAATACTCCGGAAGGGCCGGTCATCGATGTGCAGGCAGGATGTCCGCGCCATCGGCAAAGGCGCTTTGCGACGTCACTGTGAGCGTCTCATGCGGACAGGTCTACCGCGACGACCTCGTGATCGAGGATCGACGGCACGACGATGGTCGCGATTCCGTCTTGGATCTGATGCTCGGGAGCGACGTCGCGGACCAGCAGATGCACCTTCTCCGCCTTCACGCCTTCTGGCAATCGGATGCGGACCTCTTGCCTGCCGACGGGAATCAGTTCTCGGAACGGACCTTTCATCATCATCGGATTGGTCAGGTTGACCAGGTGGATCGTGAGGGACTGCTTCTGCCGCCAGGCGGTGACGTCCAGGATGCCGGGCCCTGCGACGTCGACCACGGGTTCCTCGTTCATTGTCCAGCGGATGACGTTTCTCAGGAGCCTCGCATGGTCCGTGTTCATGATCTCCCAGAACGTGCGGCCGATGTCCCACGGAACGTAGGCGATCCTGCTACCGCCCAGCGTGCGCAGGTACAGTTCCCGCGTGTTCGTCTCCGCGATTCGCGGGTACACGTGCTCCATCGGCAGGTCGGGATAGCTGGGGATCAGCGTCACAGGCGACGGGAAATCGTCCTTCGGCGTGACATCCAGCCGCCAGATGCCGTTGATGATGCGATAGGCGTCCTGCAGGCCATCCAGGACCGGATGGAATCCGCCGGTCGCGGGGTCGCTCGCCAATCGCAGGTAGGAGTTCTTCATCGGCCCTTCGACCCGCTCGCCAACGCTGACTCCGAACAAATCCGCCAGCCCGAAGTCCTTGCGTCGCGTGCCCTCTTCGTCACAAAGCGACGTCTCGAACGTGGCGAGCAGGCTGCCGCCGCGTTGGACGAACTGCCTGAGCTGGTCGCATTGGGCGTCCGACAGGGCCGCGACGTTCGGCAGAACCAGCAGCTTGAACGAAGCCAGATGCTCCGCATCGAGAAGTCTGTCGTTCACCATGTCGAACGGGACGCGGGCCTCGATCAGGGCGTGGTACATTCCGAGTTCGTGTCCGCCGCTTCGCTCCTGCCACTTCCGGCCGCCGTAATACCGCTCGGTCTGCTCGGAGTAGACCATTCCCACGCGAGCCAGCGACGCCGTGTTCCTCAAGTACCGCTCGCAGCGATGGTGCCAGCCGTAGATCTTCTCGACCACGGGGAGCCACCGCCGGTCGTAGATCACGCCGGAGAATTTCGCGAACCACGGCCGCATGTTGTTCGCGGTCCCCTCGGCCACCCAGACTCGCGTCTCCGCCTCGCTCTGCACGGAGTCCTTCCAGCGATAGGCCTCTTCCAGGCCGACGCTGAAGATGCCGCCGAGCGGCTTCATGCCCATCGTAGCGCGCAGCTCCTTCGCCCGCCTGCCGTTCGACCACGGGGGAATCACGCCGCTTCGGCCCTGATGATCGGTGAAGAAAATGTCCGAGAGCCGGCCTGTCACGAGGTTGTCGGGGAAGCCGTTCGGAATGTACCGCGAGCCGGGCTTGACGGCGCGGATCGTGCGATCCCAGAGGAACCACAGCTCCCTGAGACGCTCCATCTGCCACTGGGCGTACTTGCGATAAGCGGGATCGTCCCGGCTCGTCGTGCGGGGCAGGTCCATCCCGGAGTACGCCTTGAAGTTCCTTGCGCAATGCTCGCAGTAGCACGTGCCGTGACCTGCCCAGCGGTTCGAGAAGATGCCGTCGAGCCCGTACAGGTCCATGATCTCCTTGTGGACCTCGGTCATGAACTCGAAGTTGTACGGACCCAGGGCGCACGTGACCCACATCTCGGGATTCGCCCAGTGGCGCCGGAACTGCCCCTGGGCATCGACGGCGATCCAGTCGGGGTGAGCCTGACGGGCGTCGTCCCACGCGGCGTGCGGGTCCGTGCGGGCGATCACCGCCATGCCCAGCTTGCGGCAGCCCTGCACGAGATAGCCGAACGGATCGGAGTCGCCCAGCCACGCGCTGCGATGGTGCAGCGGGACCTTCGTGGGGTAGTAGGCGACGATGCCGCCCGCGCTCAGGCACGCGGCGTCCGCGTGGATGCGTTTGAAATAGTCCAGCCAGAAGTCCGGATCGAATCGGCCGGGGTCGTTTTCGACGAGAACCAACTGCGCCCAGCGCATCGGCTTGTCGAACCAGGGCTCGGGCTCCTCGGCGCCGGCCGCGGCACTCCAGGGCGAGCCCAGTACGACATAAGCCCCCGCGGCTCCTGACATCTCCAGAAATTGTCT
>JBDKUU010001007.1:0-15198 GCA_039679525.1 Phycisphaerales bacterium
ATGGCTTCCTGGATCGAGGGATAGACCCGCGAACACCACGGACTGCTGCCGGCGCCCTCGGCACGGATCAACCTGACGCCGTTGCCTTCCAGATTGACCTTGTGCGACGTGTAGATATCCATCTTCCCGCCCTTCTTCCACCTGCCGTAGATGAAGGTTTTGCCATCGGCGCTCAGGCGAGGATACTGGGAATCGCCGTCCGGCGTGTCCAGCGCGGCGATGTGCACCGGGGGTCCGAAGGGGCTGTCCAGGGACGTCCGAACCGCTTCGAAAATCTGGTATGCGCCGTTGCGATTCGACGTGAAGTACAGGACCAGTCCGTCCGGCGTGACGTAGGGGTGCACATCGAAGGCTCCGCTGTTCACCTCGGCGAGGCTCTTGACGTCGGCGAAGGGAGACTCCTTGTCGGGCCTGCTGGCCGTCCAGAGATCCCAGCCCCCTTTGCCCTCTGCGAAATTCAGCCCGCCGAAGACGATGGTCAACTCATCTTCGGTGAGCGCAGGAGTGCCGACTTCTCCAAGGCGGTTCAACTCCTGGATGTCCGACGGCGTCCGCCACCAGCCCATGGCCATCCACTTCTCCGCCATTCTCAATCGCCGGTAGTTCCGCTCGGTGCTGTAATAATAGATGCGATGATTGTCCGGAGAAACCCACGGGCAGTCCACGTTCGCGCGGGCCACGTTCAGTTCCGGATTCTCCCAGGGCTCGCCGAAGGGCCCTTCGGGCGTTTCACGCGTCGCCGTGTAGATGTGGGCATAGTCGCTCCCGAGATCTCTGGCGAAGTAGAGCGACAGTCCGTCGAAGGAAAGAAAAGGCGCCTTGTCGTGATAACGGGAACTCGTTTCGGACAACGGCGCCGGCTCCGTCCATTCCGACGGATCGAAGGCGGCCGCACGTCCCCACGAGCACAACACAGCGACAACAGACACACACAGAAGTTGGTACCCCGCTCTCATTGCATCTCTCCTCACAACCATTTCTCTCTCGTCAACCGCAGCCGGATCGCCGGCGTCGACGCACGGGCTGGGCCCGTTCGGGACAAAATCGATCAGCCGACAGCCTCACGTCGCCAAGCGAAAGCGCAATTCCTCATGGCTTCCAGGGGACATTATACCAAAAGCAGGGAGAGCATCACAAGATGGATTCGAGGATTTCAGGCGGAAGGACGGCCCGGCCGTGACGTGTTCCTGGACTGGATGGCCCAGACAAGCTGGTAGATCACGCCGAGGAGGGCCATGAAGACCATGGAGGACAGCAGCGCCATGGACATCAGCAGAGCCGCCGGCCGGGTGACTCCATAGCCCGCCAGCAGGCCCACGAGGGCCACCTCGCGCACGCCGAGATTCGCGACGGTGATCTGGAGCTTGCCGAGGAGGAAGACGATGGCGCACAGCCAGATCAGGACGCTCGTTGGAACGGCCACGGACGCCGCCTTCGCGGCGAACAGGTACCACAGCAGCCCGACCAGGATCGAGTCGGTGATATTGACCGCGGCGATCCTGACGTGAAACCGCCAGCCGGCGGACTGGAACGTGCCGATCTGTTCGAGGAGAATCCTCGCCTTCTCGCGCACCGCTTGCGGCAAGGGCTTGAGAGCCGCCATGAACAGGCGAATCATCGGTCCGCCGGTCCGCTCATTCAGGGCCAGCAGGGACACACCCAGAATGGCCGCGAGAAAGACCCCGCAAAGCACAGGCAAGACCCAGGAGCCCGCGGCATTCGGCCACAGGGCCTGCGTCGGGTTCACCACGATGATCCCCACGAGGCCGACGGCCATCATCACGACGGTCAGACTCACCTGGTTGTAGAGCATGGCGCTCAGGACATTGGCCCCTTTGCCTGTGGTTCGCCGCAGGATGTACCACTTGACGCCCGTGCTGACGAACCCCGGCACGACCAGTCCGTACAGCGACGTCACACAGGTCGCGCCGTAGATCGTGTTGAGGCTCACGTCGCAGTCCTGCTGCCGCAGGATCCATCGCAGGGCCACCGACTGGAGCCAGGAGAACAACGCCGTGGAGCCCCAGACGCCGATCAGGTACTGCCACCGCGCGTCCTTGACAGCCTGTCGAAAGTCGGTGAGGTCCGCCTTGGAGAAGACCCACGCCAACAGGACGGCCGCCACGGAGAGCTTGGCCAGCAGCTTGAGGATTTGTTTGGTGCGAACGGACATCAGTACCTCGCAGAGGCAACCGCCCGCGGCTGCCCCGGGCAGTTTACGGCCGATTGTGCCCCAGAATCAGGACCCGGCGGGACAGGGTCAGTTGAAGCTTATAGAGCCTGCTGCACACCGAACAGCGGGGAAACAACGCCTCCAAAGCGCCGAACGGCATGCGCGAGGCGATGGCCGCGAGGATCACAGCGCCGGGCCCGATGAACGGGCCGCTCAGATAACGGCTGCGCGTGTCCGCATAGCCCGCGTTGACCAGCAGTTGATCGAGCCTCCGTCGCGTCGTCACGTAGTTGTGCGAGAAGTCGCAGTTGAAGAAATTCGCTCGCCAGCTCAGATAATCCGGACAATGGATCACGAATTTGCCGCCGGGCTTCAGGACCTGGCGGATCTGGCAGGAGATGTCGAGGGCCTGCTCCAGACCGTTCATGTGCTCCATCACGTTGATCATGACCACGGCGTCGAACTTACGGTCCAGGGCCGGCAACGGCGGGACCCTGGCGCACACGACGTTCGCCCCCCTGCCGCGAAGCGACTCGGCCAGCCCGGGGTTCGGCTCGACCGCATAGTACTGGAGCTTGCGAGCCAGGCACAACTCGGCGAATTCGCCCCGGCCCGGACCGATCTCCAGAACGCTGCCGCCGGAGGGAATCCCAGCGAAGGCGAAGATCCGCTCCGACGCCCGACGGATGAACCGCATGCCCAGCCCGGTCGGCTTCTCCGCTTTTCCCAGGTGGTCGAAGAAGGTCTCTGTCGTCTCTGGACTCACCGCATTCTCCTTCTGGCGATCAGGACCCGCTCGTCCGCGCAACGGTCCTTGTATTCGAGGTAGGTCGGAAGGTCATAGATCGCCTTGTACAGAAGATAATCCTGCCTGGCGACGATCTCGAAGCCCTGGTCGGCAAGCACCCGTTCGATCTTGTCCCACTCGATGTGGTCGTCCGCCCAGACGTGGAGGTCGCCTTCCCGTTTGTATCGCGGATTGCGGAGCCGCCGGAGGATGTGGACGTAGCCGTGCAAATCCAACGCCAGCGACACGAATCGCCGCCAGTTCACCCGCGGGCGGGCCTTCCGCAAAAACTCCACGTAGACCGGCGGTCTCTGGTAGTAAGTCTCCGTGGTCTCGTGGTCGATGTAGAGCACTCCGCCGGGCTTGACCACCCGACACAACTCTCGCACGATCGCCAGGTAGTCGGGCACGTGATGCAGAACAGAATACGTGGCCGCCAGGTCGAACCGGGCATCCGGGACGTCGGACAAGTCCCTCCCGTTGAGCTTGAGCGTCTCGGACAGGCCGCTGCCGGAGAACTTGCGACGAATCTCGCCGAGAAAGTCGTCGGACAGATCGGCCGAAGTCGTGCGGGCTCCGAGCTCGATCAGATGCCTCGTGAGATTGCCGGAGCCGCAGCCGAAATCGAGGGCCCTGATCCACTCAGTCCCCGTCCGGATCGACTCCATCGCCTGATGGAGCATGTCGTGCAGGCGCTGCTGCTCGATGGAATTGAAGATGTCGCCGTGCTGGCGTTCGTAACCCGCCGCATCTGCGCCTCTGTAGTATTCAGACGTCACTGGTCAGCCTCTGATAGATCTCAACAACCTGCTTCACTGCGCTGCCGCCGTCGAACTTGCCGGCATATTCGAACGCGTTGCCCGCCAGGCGATTCCGCAGCGCCTCGTCCGATGCGAGCTTCTGAATCGCCGCCGCGATGCTCTCGGCGTCCAGCCGGGGCAGGACGATTCCCGTTTCGCCGTCCCGGATCAGCTCGGGCAATCCGCCCACCGGCGACACGATCACCGGGACCCGCATCCGCATGGCCTCCAGGGCCGCGATGCCGAACGCCTCGCGACGGCTGGGGACCACCGCCACGTCGAACGCCCGCAACACCGCCGCCGGGTTCTCGTGCAGACCGGCCAGGATGATAGTCCCTTGAAGCCCGAGTCTGCAAATGCGTTCTTCGAGCTGCCGCCGCTGCGGACCGTCGCCCACGAGATAAAAGCACCAGGACTTCGCCTGACGCGACAACTTCGCCGCCGCCTCCACGAGCAGATCCGCCCCCTTAGGCCGGTCGAGCCGGCCGACGAAGCCGACGACGAATCGATCTTTCGCCAGGCCGAGCGACGCGCGGACTTCGTCGCGGTCGTAGCGGTCGGGATTGAATCGTTCGAGATCGATGAAATTCGGAACCACGGTCACGGAGATCTTCGGATTGCCGATCGTCCGTTTCATCGCGACGGCCGCCGCCTGGGAGTTGGCGATGATCGCGTCGGCCCGCGAGCCGAATCGCCCCAGGAGCCATCGATAGATGCAGCCCGTCCCCTCGCGAAAAATCGGCCCGTGCTCGTGCAGGACCAGACGGGCCGTGAATCGCGGACGCGCCAACAAGCTGCAGATGAACGCCTTCTGCAAGTGGGCGTGCACGACGTCGATCTTGTGCTCACGGCACAGATCCCCGATCAGCCGGATCGGAGTCAGGCTGTACTTTTTCGACTCCAGCGTGATCGTCGTCGCGTCGATCGGCAGCGGTTTGGGATTGGGGCGAAGGGCGCACACGAGACTCTCCACGCGGTCCCTCGGCATCCGCTCGACGAGGTTCTTCACGACAAACGGCGCGCCGCCGAAGCCCAGATGATCGATCACATGGAGGACCCGGATTCTCATTTCACCTTCGCGTAGAGTTGCAGATAGGATTCCGCCACGGCGTCCCAGCCGAAGCTCTCCGCCTTCTTCCGGGCCGCGAGGGACATGGTCCTTCGGACCTCGGGCTTGCCGATCAACCCCTTCACCGCCTCCGCCAGCGCAGCCGGAGCCGGTTCCTCGACGACGATGCCGTTGTCCGAGATCAGCTCGTCGACGCCCTCGCACCGGGTCGTCACGATGGGCAGGCCGCTGGCCATCGCTTCGAGCATCGCGTTGCTCATGCCCTCCTGCATGCTGGCGCTGACGTAGACGTCGTGCTGCCGATAGACCTCCGGCATCTCGTCGCCGTCGCGCCGCCCGACCAGCGTGACCTCGTCCCGCAGGTCTTTCTCGCTGAGGAGCCGTCGAAGCTCCGATTCGAGAGCTCCGCCGCCGACGACCGTCAGACGCGTTTTGCAGCCTTGGCCATGAAGGCGTTCAATCATCTCCACCAGCAGAGGCAGTCTCTTTGTCCCGGAGAGCCGGCCCACAGTCAACAGCCGAAGAGAATTGGTGTGCACGGCACACCCTACATCGGCCGGATGAAACCGATCGAGATCGACGCCGTTCGTGATGACCTGGACGTCGGCCGAGGGCAAGAATCTCAGAGCCCGCGCCTTCAGCCCTTCGCTGCACGCGACGAGCGCGGAGGCCTTTCTCCAGATCGGCTTGAACACCAGCGGCCCCAGGATTTTGTATTCCAATTGCAGCCGGGCATTCTCGCCGGGGACGTCGGAACCGCGAAGCGAGATGACGTAGGGCAATCGCCTTGCGGTCCGGTAGCACAACCAGCCGGTGGGGAATCCGAAGAAGGCGTGGACCAGGTCGTAGTCGCCCTTCTGGATCATACCGCGGTAGCACGATCCGGCCTTGAGGAGCCACTCGACGACTTCCTTCCGCCGCCACAGGTGCAGATGCCTCTTGCGAATGCCCATCTTGAAGATCAGAACGTTGGCGGCCAATTTCTCCACGAACAGGCCGGGCTTCGTCGGCTCGAAATACTGCTTCTGGGCCCCCTGGAGCCCGCCCTCGGCGTGGAGCCTGCGCATCTCCTGCATGGTCGGCATCTGGTCCATGTAGCTGATCGTCTGGGCCTGCGATACGAACCACATGTAGTTGCGAATGTACCGGAACCGCTTGTCGCGCACGGTGCGGATCAGGTCATAGGCCTCGTCCATCCGGTCCCGGGCCCCGAACACATACTCGCGGGGCCGCTGCTTCTGCCGGCCCAGGAACGCCTTGCCCTGGATGTGCCCGGGGATCTCCACGCCCGCCAGCGACAGCATCGTGGGAGCGAAATCAACGAACGCGATCAGGTCGTCGTTCACGGCGCCCGGCCGAACCGCATCGGGGTCGTCCGGCATAACAAATTTGCGCCACTTCTCGGGAACGCGGAGGATCAGCGGGACATGGCTGCCCGAATCATAGACCCACCGCTTGGCCCTGGTCAATCCGCGACCATGGTCGCCCCAGAACCAGACGATCGTGTCTTCGGCCAATCCATCGGCCTCGAGCTGATCCAGAATCTCCTGGACCTGCTTGTCCATGACGGTGATAAGATCGTAATACCTCGCCCAATCCTGCCGCACTCTCGGTGTATCCGGGTAGTACGGGGGCAACTCGGCCTTCGCCGGGTCGTGCCGCTCGGCCACGTCCAGAGCGTTCAGACGCCCCACCGTCTCCTGGCCCGGATTGCGGATCTGGCCCTCGTGTGTCGTGGTGAGGTTGATCACCGCGAAGAACGGGCGATCCTCCGCGCGGCCGCGCCAGTGGGCCTTGCTGTTGCACTCGTCCCACGCGGTCGGGGGCGCGTCGAACTGGTAGTCTGTCTTGACGTTGTTCGTACAATAGTAGCCAGCGGCCCTGAGATACTCGGAAAAACACTTCACGTAGTGCGGCGGGACGCCCTGGCAGCGCATGTGGTGCGTGCCGATCGTCGTCGGGTACATGCCGGTGATGATCCCCGAACGCGCCGGCGCGCACACCCCTGCATGGGAGAACACACGGTCGTATCGCACGCCCTGCGAGGCCAGCCGGTCGAGATTCGGGGTTGTCGCGTACTTGTCGCCATAGCAGCCCAAGTCCGGGCTGATGTCTTCCGTACTGATCCATAGGAAATTGGGCCGAGGTCGAGGCCGGCTCCGCCGCTCCCGTCCATAGCCAGGGACCCCGCACAACATGGCGCCCGCCACGGAACCCGATGCAATCTGCAAAAATCGCCGACGATTCAACTCACCCATCACAACAGCCACCGATTTCACCTCGACTCTCGATTCTCACGAAGCGACACCCCTTCGTGTATGCCATCCCGGAGAACACCTACATAGAGCGCCCACGGACAATGGGACATTATAGGGACGCCCATCGGTCATTCTCAAGGCAATTGTGCGCCGCGAGGCCGGGGGTCGGGGCTCCCATCCTACTCGGATGCGCCCAGGATCCGCAGGGACTCCTCAATGACAGGCAGGGTCTTGGTCGTCACGCGAGGCTCGGTCGCCGTGCCGGCAACCTCGACGCGAACGACCGCGCTCCCAAGGCCTTCCGTAAGGGCCTGGAATATGGAAGGGTCCGCCGCGGCAAGCCGCTGACCGCGGGCCGTCAACATCAGATTCAGTTCGCCCGTGGGCAGGAACATCGTGCCCGACCCGGTGAAGGCGACGTTCCGGCCGGACATGTCGAGCTTGCGGATCAACAGGGTATCCTGTTTGATGTAGGAATTCATCATCATCCGTTCGAATGTGTACTCCGTCGGCTCACTGAGCCTCAGCACGGACAGCAGATTCGCCAACAGCGAGACCTTTCCGACCCGCATGTTTGCGATATCGAACTGGCACATCCCACGCCGCGAGGTCGCATCTCCGGCGCGGCCTCCAAGACTCATCCAGGCGTTCATGACGCCGCCACGATAGGAATCCTCCACGACCGGGGCGGATGGGTTGGCCTGGAGAAACTGTTGCGCGTCGACTCCGTTCATTGCGATCTCCAGCCGATACTCCGACGCCTCCGCGTCGGCGCCCTCCACATGCAGACTGCCCAGGACCTTGCCTCGACAGCAGTCGCCAAGGAGGTTTTCGGTGGACCATGCCCGGGTATTGGGGTCGTAGACAGCCTCGGCGGTCACGTTGGAGACCGTTCGGCCCTTGACCACCAGGCGGTCGCCGGCCAGTTGGGCCCGCCCCTTCAAGAGCCCTTGTCTCGTACTGTACGAGCCTTCGGTCTCCACGACCCCGGACAATTCTGCGTCCAGGCCGGAAACCCGAAGGTCACAACCCTCGAAATCGGCCTTGGCGGCAAACTCCACAAGCATTTCGTCCGACCCTGCCCGGGACGCGGCCAGATTCGTCACGTCCAGATCGAAGGGCCCCTGGGGCGACAGACCCCGATAGAAGCCGCCAATCGCCCTTGGCAGCGCCTCGCCAAGCGCCTTCGTGAACGTCATATCGCGTGCCTTGACTGTGAAAGCCGCCCCGGTAAGATCGCCCTTCGCCAGGGATATGGACCCATCGACGCACAGACTGGCCGACGGCTGCGTCTGGCCGGGGTCAGCGGGCGAGGCCGTCACATTCGTCAGCACCAGGCTGTCACCGGAGAGCGAGATGCCCCCGCGGACGTTCTCCAGCGGGTACGGAAAGCGCTCATGATTGATCTTCAAGCCCAGGCAATCCACTTGTGCGGAATACAGCGACGGCTCATTGCCGTCGGGCGTCCTGAGATCCAGCGTGAGGTTCACGTTGCCTTGGGGACAGAAGGCCAGGAGCTGTTCCGCGAACGGCTTCGACAGCAGGCCGATCGTGGTCCCATCGATCGGCACTTGCTTCGCCGTTACCTTCGCATGGTACTGCCGCGATTTCTTGTCCGGCGCCAGTCGCACGTCGCCGGTCAGGACGACCGGGCTCTGCCCATAGCGACCGTTGAGCCGCTTGACATTCAGCGAATCAGGGGAGACTGCCACCTCCGCGACAACATCCGAGAGGAGGACAGGCAACTGCTCCAGTCTCAGCGACTTGCTGTTGCAGACGACGTCCGCAGCATAGCTGATGGGACCCGCCAGGTTCGCGTCCCCCGTGCTGAAGACGCGGGCCCGCATGTCCGCGGTTCCATTTGCCTCCAACTGCCGGTAGGACTCCCGGTAGTGCGCGGGCAGAGCCCGCTCCAGGGTCGCATCCAAGGGGACGTTGGCGGCCTCAATTCCGACATAGTAGATAGGTTTTTTGTCCGCCAGTCCCGTCACCTTGGCGCTGGCCGCGATCCGACGGCTGCCCGACTCGGAGAGCAGATTGGTTGCGGTGACGCTGTCGAGATCGAAATACAGTTCTCCCGTCAGATCCGTGACGGGGTACGGAAACTCACGAAAGCTGGCGTTCACCCCCTTGAGATCGACGGAAAGGTGCATTCGCTTGTCCGTGGGCGACGTGCGAATCAGCCAGTAATCCGCCGCCACCGTGCCGGTCGGCTGGAACATGTCCCACAGGCGCTTCTGGCCCGGGCGCAACGCCGCATAGAGGGCCTCATCGAGGATCATATTGCCGGTGGTGATGTTGTATCGGTACTGCCGCTCGACCCCGCGTCCCTTCGACCAGCCATCGATCTGCACGTCCACGCCGCCGTGCCGGCCCGCAAGATGCTTCAACTGCACTCCCGATTGCGTGAACCCGATCTCGCCGGTCAAATGGTCCAACGGATAGGGGAACCTCGAATCGCAGACGGAGAGATCCTCGCACACCAGCGTGCCTTCGACTTCGCTGTCTTTCAGTCGCTTCAGGTTGCCGCGAGCATTCAACTCGATCGATCCGACCGTACCGGTCGGCCGATACCGGTCCAGGAATCTCTGGAGCGCCGCCAGCAGCTTGGCTTCCCCCCCTCCTGCCGGCACGACCGACTGAATCGCTCCGACCTCCGGCACCTGCTTGCCGTGCAGGTCTTTCACATGAAGATCCAGCGCGTAGTCCCCGTCCTTCTCGTAGGTGAGTTGGGCGGCCAGCACGTCTACCGCCCAGGCCCGTTCGAGCGACGGCAGGTCCGTCGAGGACAGCCCGCCGGCCAGTGCGAGTTCGCCGGGCCGCCAGTAGCCGCTGAGATGGCTCTCGCCGTGGCCGCCGGAGAGCTTCGAGGTCTTGATCTCGAACCCGTACCCTTGTTGCGCCAGGCCCTCGCCGAAACGTGCCTCCACCGGCACGGACATGACGACCTCCGTCTTGCCGCCGGAGACCTTGCAGTAGCGCAGCTTGCCGCCCAGGAGTTGAATCGCAGGGATGACGAAGCCGCCGCTGCGACGACGAGACCGGTGGAATTGCAGACCCTCCACATTCCACCGCCCGGTATCCAAATTCGCCTGGGCATCGAGCGTGAAATCCTCGATGCGAAGGTTCGTCACGCGAGGAGAGAGCAGGACGAGGCTGCGCCGGTCGACGCGAACGGACACATTCTTCGCTCGCAGGATGGCGTTGTCATGCTCCGGGTCCTCGTGCTGGGGCCGGATCACGAGCCCGTCAACGGAGACGGACCCATCGAGTCGAAACCCGAACGTCCCCGCCTGCACGCGCGTGTTCGTCAGCCGGCCGATCTCCGCGGCGACGATACCCGGCAGCGCCCGGCTGAGCCAGATCGCCGCCGCCACGAGCAGCACACAGAGAACCGAGGCGGCAATCAGCACGCGCAGGAGGAAACGACGCCACCGTCGTCTCCTGTCGGGCTCGACCGGTATGTGCGCGTGGGCGGAACGTGCCATGGGCAATGCTTCTGAAGGATAAGGGTCACGGCGTACGCCGGATCGCCTTGTCGGCGATATCCCGACGACAATAGGCGCCTTCGAACTGAATGCAATCGACGGCCTCGTAGGCCCGCGCCTTGGCCGCCGCGACCGTCGCGCCGATCGCGGTCACGCCGAGCACGCGGCCACCGTTGGTTACCACCCCCCTGTCGCACAGCTTGGTGCCCGCGTGGAAAACAACCACCTCATCGAGCTGCCCGGCTTCCTTCAACCCGGTAATGACCTTGCCCTTCTGATACTCGTCGGGGTAGCCGCCGGAGGCCATGACGACACACACCGCCGGCCGCGGGTCCCATCGGAGCGTGACATCGTCCAGCTTCCCTTCGCAGACCGCCAGGCAGACTTCGAGCAGGTCGCTCTGGAGCCGCATGAGAATCGGCTGAGTCTCCGGGTCGCCGAACCGCACGTTGAATTCGAGCACCCTGGGCCCTCCGCTGGTGATCATCAGGCCCGCGTAGAGCACGCCCCGGTAGGGTGTGCCGTTCCGGTTCATCGCGTCCACCGCGGGCACGAGGATCTCCCGCGTGATGCGGTCCATCATGGTTTCCGTGACGATGGGCGCCGGGCTGTAGGCGCCCATGCCGCCGGTGTTCGGGCCGGTGTCGCCGTCGCCGATGGGCTTGTGGTCCTGGGAGGACTCCATCACGTAGATGTTGTAGCCGTCCACGAACGCCAGGATCGAGGTCTCCTCGCCCAGGAGCTTGTCTTCCACGACGATCCGTTCGCCGGCATCGCCGAAGATCCGTCCCACCATGATCCTCTCGGCGGCCAAAATGCCTTGTGCCGGATCGTCGCAGACGACCACGCCTTTACCCTTGGCCAGTCCGGCGGCTTTGATCACGACGGGCTCATCCCGGCTGGCGATGTAAGCTTTCGCGTCGCTGAACCGGTCGAAGACCCGGCCCTCCGCGGTGGAGATCGCGCCGGACCGCATCAACTGCTTGGAGAAGGCCTTGTCCGCTTCAAGCTGGGCTGCGGTGCCGGTAGGACCGAAGGCCTTGATGCCCGAGGCCTCCATCACATCGACGATCCCCCTGGCCAGCGGTTCTTCGGGTCCTACGATCACCAGGCCGACCCGCTTCTCCCGTGCAAAACCGACCAGGGCGGGAATGTCGTTGTCCTTGATCTCGACATTCTCGCCGCACAGGGCCGTTCCCGCATTGCCCGGGGCTATATAGAGCTTGCCCAGCCGCTGGGATTGCCTGAGTTTCCACGCGATTGCATGCTCGCGTCCCCCACTGCCGATCAGCAGTACATCCATCGTCAATCCTTTACTATCATCGCGCGCCCCTGCACAACCTATGAGCGTCGGGACGCTCCGAGAGTGAAGTTGAACACGACCCTCGCCGAGACGCCGGCGATTCGTTCTGCCGCACCGCCGCCGGGCCGCAGACCGAAAAGGTACTGTACCAGAGGAATGAACCCCGCTCAAGTCGAACTTGCCGCGACACTTCGCAATGGGTCGGAACGGGCACGGCCAGACAAGTTCGGCCATGCCGACCGGCCTGGTGGAATGGCGACATAGGCCCGATAACCACCCCCACCATCCCTTGTCTCCCATAGGGCTCAATCGGCAGGCGACGCCGCCTGGGGGGACCAGTGTCCGAAATCCCGCATCTCAGTATTGCCGTATCTCCTGTATCCTGCCCACGTTCCGTACCCGTCCCATAAAGGGTAAAGGTTTGAAATTATGGTTGCCGATGAAAGATATGGCTGGTAGTCTCTTCCCAGTACTGGCAACGCGGGTATCTGGATAAGATGGGCCGCGTGAGCCGCCACGGGAGAACAGGATGGGATACCGTGGGGAAGCAGGACGCCTGCTGTCATACATATATTATGAAAGGAGTCATCATGCGAGGATCGAAGGGAGTCGAGATCAGACGGCTGATCACACACAGTGCTTACTTCTGTACGATGGTCGCCCTGCTGTTTGTCATCTGCGGTTGCGGCGAGCAACTCACAAGGATGGAGGAGAATCAAGTCAAACTGCAAGCCATGGTGGCAGCCAACGCACGCGAGATCGCCACCCTTTCTTCTCAGGTCCACACCGGCGCCGGAAAGCTCGAAGCAGGCATCCAGGACCTCGACACCGACGCCCAGGGAATCGCAACGCATGTCCAAACCGTCCAGGACGACCAGCGTAAGCTCCAGGAAACGGTCGTCGCGGGCAACCAGGCGCTCGACGCAAGGGCGACCCAGCTCCGGGAAGGCCAACAGTCGTTGCAGAACAACGTGGCGCAGGTGCAGACCGTCGCGGATCGGACCGCGTCCGACCTGGGCACGTTGTCGCGACAGCACACCACGCTGCACGAGACCGTGCAGGCCAACCAGCGGGAATTGAACGGCCGGATGGGCGCCGTCGTGAGCAATCAGGAAACGATCCAGGCCGGCATCACGAACTTGCAGCAGGCCGACGTGGGACTCGCGAGGGACATCGCGACGGCGACCGCCAGACAGGACGCCTTCTCGGCCCAGGCAGCGGACAATCACAAGCAGCTCATCGACCGGCTGGCGACGCTGGTTGCGGGACAGGAGCGATTCTCGAACGATCTGCTCACCGTGCGGGACGCCCTGCACAGCCGCACGCAGGCCATCACGGACAAACTAAATATTCTGGAACTGAATCAACAGAATCATCAGACCAGCCTCGACCGCCTGTTCGCCGCCGCGAACCAGACGGCCGCAACGATCACCGCCATCGCCGCCGCACAGACCGCGATGCAGGAATCGCTGAACGGCAATCACGAGCAGACCACCGGCCGGCTCACGTCGCTGGCCGAGTCGCAGCGGAGCCTGCAAGCCTCGCTCGACACACTGAACGGGAAAGCGGATCAGGCCGCGGCGGATTCCTCGGCTGCGGTCGCGTCGTTGCAGGAGTCCTTGCGAACCGGGCGGGAGGCCATCGCAGGTCAGATCGGCGTAAGCCTCCAGAACCAGCAGGCGATCCGCAATGAAATCGACAAGATGACGGCGACCGCCGGCCAGACGGCGCTGGCCGTGCTTACGATGAACAACGGACAGGCCTCCTTCCAGCAGGCCATGCAGACCGGCATGAACGGCCTCCATGAGAGGGCCGACCGGACTGCCGCCGAGGTGCAAGGCATGGCCGAGCGGCAGACGGCTTTCCAGGACGGCATCAAGGCCGGCGAGGCGACGTTGGTCGCCCGAACCGTCGCCATCGAGGAAGGCCAGCAGGCGTTGACCACAGAGATCGGAAGAACAGCCAAGGTGATCGACCGAGCCTATGCGGATCTCACCGGCGTCTCCGTTGCCCAGGACACTCTCCAAACGACGTTTGCCAAGCACAGCGACCAGATCAACGACCGCATGGCACGCATCGAGAACAGCCAGAAATCGCTTGGGGACGGCCAGGATGTCCTGGTCGCCATGACGGGCCAGACGGCAATCGACGTTCTCGCTCTGACCAATGGCCACACCGACCTCCAGCGGAGCATCAAGGCCGGCAACGAAGCCACCCTCAGCCAGACCGCGGTTCTCGCTCAGAATCAGAATACACTCGCCAGCCAACTCGATATTCTGACCGCGACAGCCGGTCAGACCGCGTTGGACGTTCTTGCCCTGGAGAACGATCAGGCCGCGATGGCCCAGAGCGTTCAAACCGGGTTGGCCGATCTCAGCCAGCGGACGGACGTCGTGGCCAATAATCAGCAGCAGATGCATGGCAAAGTGGATGTCCTCACAGCCACGACCGGACAAACTGCACAGGACGTGACGGCTGTCGCCGGCAAACAGGACGCCCTCCAGACAGCGATCCAGGGCTACAGTGAATCGACCAACAGCCAGATGGCCAAGCTCGACGAGAGCCAGCAGAAGATGCAGGCCGGTCTCGACACTGTAACAGCCACGACCGGACAAACCGCACTTGATGTGACAAACGTCGCCGGCAAACAGGACGCCCTCCAGACAGCGATCCAGGGCTACAGCGACTCGACCAATGGCCAGATGGCCAAGCTCGTTGAGAACCAGCAAAAGATGCAGGCCGGCCTTGACACCGTGACGACGACGACCGGACAGACGGCACAGGACGTGACGGCTGTCGCCGGCAGGCAGGACACCCTCCAGACGGCGATCCAGGCCTACAGCGAGTCGACAAATGGCCAGATGGCCAAGCTCGCCGAGAACCAGCAGAAGATGCAGGCCGGCCTCGACACCGTAACGACAACGACCGGACAGACGGCACAGGACGTGACGACTGTCGCCGGCAGGCAGGACGCCCTCCAGACGGTAATCCAGGGTTACAGCGAGTTGACCAATGGCCAGATGGCCAAGCTCGCCGAGAACCAGCAGAAGATGCAGGCCGGCTTCGACACCGTGACGACGACGACCGGACAGACGGCTCGCGATGTTGCAGCCGTGAGCGAGGGGCAGGCCAAATCGGAACAGAGCGCCCAGGCCGGTCGCGTGGAAGTCGCCGCCAAACTGGAGACAATCGCCCAGGATCAGCAGAGCTGGCTCCAGCGGTTCGATGCGACGCAGGCTCGAATCCAGGCCATTGCCGACGGCATCGCCCTGCTCGATCAGCAACTCGGCAAGCTCCAGGGAGCCCTGCAGACCAGCCTC
>JBDKUU010001008.1:0-8610 GCA_039679525.1 Phycisphaerales bacterium
CTGGCCTACACGATCATCAGCACGCCGAAGATCAGCAGCACGATGCCCCAGCCGAGGTTGACGTTCATGTTCAGGGATCGCTTGAGCATCTCGGCGTCCGAGCGAACCAAAACGCCCTGAACCGCCAGGATTGCCCCAATCAGAGTAAACATCAGGCCGATCGGCCAACGAATATCCAGACCCATGGTATCGCTCCTTTTCTCACCAGAAGATAATGTTCAAGATCACGCAGCCGAGCAGCAGAATCGTGCCCAGCACGGCGGGCCGGAAGAGCCACACCTTCTCATCGTCCTTGACCTTCGGGGTCAGCGAGTAGACCAGACCCTTGAGCTGCTCGTCCGTCTTGGTCCGCTGCGTGGCCACCGAGATGCCGACGGTCAGAACGAAGCAGGAGATGAACGCGAAACTGGCCAGCCAGAAGTTCTGCGCCATTTCGCTCGGGAAGGTGTGGACGACGGCGAGATATCCGCCCTTGGCGCCCGGCGTATTGCCGGCGGCGATGGTCAGGGCGTGGAAGACGCCCGAGGTCAGCGTGCCGCCGAGCAGGCCGAAGAAGGCGCCCGTGCCCGTGGTCCGGGCCCAGAACATGCCCAGCAGGAACGTCGCGAACAGCGGGGCGTTCACGAAGCCGAACACGAGCTGGATCACGTCCATCGCGTTGTTGTAGAGCCGGGCGAAGTACGCGCAGCCGATGCTCAAGAGAATGCCGGCGATCGTCACGACCTTGCCCATCCAGAAGTAGTGATCGTCGCTTCGGTTGGGGGCCAGGTACGCCTGGTACAGGTCGTAGGTCCAGACCGTGTTGAAGGCGGTGACGTTGCCGGCCATGCCGGACATGAACGAGGCCAAAAGGGCGGTCAGAGCCAGGCCCAGCAGGCCCGTCGGGCAGTATTTCTTCACGAGCGACAGGATCACGCCGTCGTAGTCGTTTTGGGTCACGGCGTCCTGGAGGCGTTCCTTGAGAACAGGCTCCGCGAGCGGTTTGGCGGTGTTATCCGAAATGATCGCGGCGACCTTGACCGGGCTGAGTCCGAGATCGGATGCCTTTTTCTGCCCGATGGCGTCATTGATCGCCTGGAGGGCCGCATCGCCCGTCAAGCCCTTTGTGGAGGCCTCCTGCACGGCGGCGACCATTTTGGTTTGGGTCGTGTTGTCGAGCGGCTTGGGAGGCAGACGGTAGCCGTCCTTGCCGCCGGCGGCCAACGCCACGGCGAGCATGCCGGGCAGGATCACCAGGGCGGGGAACAGCATCTTCGGTACGGCGGCAATCAGGGGCGTCCTGCGTGCGGCGCCCATGTTCTTGGCGGCCATGGCTCGCTGAACGACCAGGAAGTTGGTGCACCAATATCCGAAGGACAGCACGAAGCCCAGTCCGAACACCATCGCGAAGACGTCGACGCCCATCGGGTTGTTCGCGGTGCCGCCCAAAAGTGGTTTCCAGGCGCTGGTCCACGCGTCCGGAGCGAACGACTTGCTGTTCAGGGCCAGGGCCGCCGGATCAGTAGCGACCTGGCTCAGCTTGCCGGTCAGGGCGGTCCAGCCGCCGACGTCCTTGAGGCCGAGGTAGACCACCGGGGCGAAGCCCAGCACGATCATGAAGAATTGCAGCACTTCGGTGTAGATGGCCGAGGTCAGGCCGCCCTTGAGCACGTAGGCCAGAACGACCGCCGAGCAGATCCACAGGCTCAGGTGGTAATCCCAGCCGAGGAGCTGGTGAAGCAGCTTGGCCAGGGCGTTCATGGAGATGCCGGACGCGAAGAGCGTCATCACCGCGAACGTGAGGGAGTTCAGGCAGCGGACTCGCTCGTCGAACCGCATCTTGAGGTATTCCGGCACCGAGCGGGCCTTCGATCCGTAGTAGAACGGCATCATGAAGATCGCCAGGAAGATCATCGCCGGGATGGCGCCGACCCAGTAAAAGTGGCTCGTGGCGATGCCGTACTTGGCGCCGCTGGCGGCCATGCCCACCAGTTCGAGGGCGCCGAGGTTGGCCGAGAGGAACGCCAGGCCGGTCACCCAGGCGGGAATGCTCCGGCCCGACGTGAGGAAGTCGGACGACGTCTTCATGTACCGTCGCAACGTCCATCCGATGCCCACGACGAAGGCCACATAGATGAGCATGATGGCATAGTCGACGGTCCCCAGTTGAATCGCGGTCATACTCTCAGTCTCCTAAACCATGTGGATCGACCAACCTTAGTTGCCGCGTGTCTCTGCGATCTCATCAGCCACGCAGGTCGCGACATTATAGCCACATCGCGAATCGGCTCGCAACAAAATCCTCGTCTTGTCGTCGCGATTGTGGCGGGTTTGCGGCGATGGAGATGTTTGAAGCGACTGGTCCTATAACGCGACGGCTCTCGTACAGGCAGTCCGCTCGTGAAAATACGCACGTGCGCCAGTTGTTCGCTCCCTTCGATGACGTCTTTTCCCCATGGCGATGGGCGTGTTTGCTGTGTTGTCGGAATAGAACTCCGCGCCCCCGTCCGGCATAGGAATATGCAGAGTGCCGGTGATCGCCTGAAAGGAGAACGATGATGAGACGATCAGGTATTGTGGCGTTGGTCGTGGCCTCGTCAGTCGTGGCTGCGGGGCAGGCGCCGGCTCTGGCTTATGATGGTTATCCGCCGGCCGACTGGCAGTACGGCTCGCCCGAATCGCTGGATCGGATCGGCGACGTGCTTTCCGCCATCGACAGCCCATCCCGCAGGAGCGCTTTGGCCGAGAATTGGCTTCAGTTCTCCAAATCGGCGATCACCAGGAATCTCGAGCTTCGGGATCAGTGGCTGAGCCTCCAGAAACAGCAGCTCAACCAGAATCAGCAGGCGGAACAGCAACGGGTGGAGATGGCCAAGCTGCAGATGCAGATCGAGCAGCTCCGGGCGGAGAATCTCAGATTGGAACAGCAGAACCTGCAGATGCGGATGGACCTGAATAGTCAGGCTCAAGCCGTCCTGCAGGCATCCAGCGGAGCCGTAGCCAAGGAGCCGAACAATCCGACCAAGTAGTCAGGAAGCCAAAGTCCTGAACGCCTCCGGCAGGGCGTCGATGATGTCGGTGGCGATCAAACTGATCTGACCGAGCCGGTTCGATGCGATATCGCCAGCCAGGCCATGGACGTAGACCCCGAGGATGGTCGCGTCGAGCCGGCTCAGGCCTTGGCCCCAGAGAGAGGTGGTGATGCCCGTCAGGACATCGCCCGATCCGGCGGTGGCCATGCCGGGGTTGCCGGTGGTGTTCACGTAGATCTTGTGGCCGTCGGTCACGACTGTGCCGGCGCCTTTGAGTGCGACGACAGCCCCCGTCGCTTGGGCCACTCGGGCAGCGGTTTCCTGGCGATCTTTGGGGACTTCCTCCCGAAAGAGCCCCGACCAGACTCGCTTCATCTCGCCGGGATGGGGCGTCAGGACGACTTCGGCTTTGCATTTCTTCGGCCAGTCGCCGAGACGGCTCAGATTGTTCAGCCCGTCTCCATCGATCAACAGCTTCAGGCCGTCTTGCTGCACGAGCGTCTCCATGACCGATCGAAGGTCGGCGCTCTGACCCATGCCCGGCCCGATGGCGACGACGTCGTTGTCCTGGGCGGCGTCGAGGATCGTGTTCAGGGCCTTGGCCGAGACGCGACCCTCTTCATCCTCCGCCAGCGGAAGCGTCGTGAAGCACGGCTCGATGGCTGCGACGATGGGCAGGGCGCTTCGAGAGGTGGCCACCCGGACAAGACCCGAACCCGCTCGCAGCGCCGCCCGGCCGGCCAGAGCCGCCGCACCGGTCATGCCCACGCTGCCGGCGATCACCAGGACCCGGCCGAACGTTCCCTTATGGCCCTCGACAGGTCGAGGCGTGAGTTGTGGAACAGTCGTGACGGTCTCCATGAAGCCCTCCGTATGCAGAAAAGCAAATTCGAAATCCGAAGCACGAAATCCGAAACAAATCCAAAGGAAGCAAACTCAAATGGCCGAAACGCTATCGCCCCGTCGGAAGGTACGTTTCGAGATTTCCTGGCTTTTGGTCATTCGTGCTTGTTTCGGATTTCGAGATTCGGATTTCGAGTTTTCTTCTCTACCCTGCCTTGTCGATCTTGCGATTGATCATCGTGGCGGTGACTGCCGCCGAGAAGCCGTTGTCGATGTTGACCACGGTAATGCCCGAGGCGCAGCTATTGAGCATGGTTAATAGAGCGGCGACGCCCTGGAAGTTCGCGCCGTAGCCGATGCTCGTCGGCACCGCGATGACCGGGCAGCTCACCAGCCCGCCCACCACGCTGGCGAGCGCGCCTTCCATGCCGGCCACGACGATCAGCACGTTGGCCTCGTCGAGCTTGGACACCGAGCCGAGGAGCCGGTGCAGGCCGGCGACGCCCACGTCGCAGATCAGCTCGGTCCGCTGGCCCATGATTTCGGCGGTGTTCTTGGCTTCCATCGCCACCGCCAGGTCCGCCGTGCCGGCCGTCAGGATGGGCAGCACGCTCTTGGACTGAGGAAGCTCCTTCTGCTCCAGGACGATCGTGCGCCCCAGTTCGTCGTATCGGGCGGCGGGGAACTTGCCCGTCTTGGTCAGGGCCTCGAACACTTCGGGCCTGGCCCGCGTCGCGAGAACGTTGTTGCCTCTCGCGGCGAGCGAATCGAAGATGCACACGATCTGTTCGGTCGTCTTGCCAGGACAGAAGATCACCTCGGGAAACCCCTTGCGGAGCTGCCGGTGGTGGTCCACGCGGGCGAATCCCAGATCCTCATACGGCAGGTGGCGCAGCTTCTCCATCGCCTGATCGATATCGACCTGGCCGCCTTTGACCTGCTCCAACAGTTGTCTCAAGTGTTCCGGTTGAATAGCTGAATCCTCACGTCAAGAAAACCCGAAATTCGAAACTCGAAATCCGAAACAAATCCAAAGTACGAAACTCGAACGATCGAAACGCTATCGCCCGTCGAATGTGCCGTTTTGGATTTCGATATTCGTGCCTTATCCAGTAGAACTTGGCTCCAACGTCAGCGGGGCAAATAGGCCTGCCTGATATTTGTGGTAGGCCAGCGAGGCCACCATGACCGCGTTGTCCGTGCAATATTGCTTGGGGGCGACCAGGAGCCGCCGCGGCGGTCTGCTCTTGTCGGCCATCTTCTGCATGGCCTCGCGCAGCGTGCCGTTGGCCGCGACGCCGCCGCCCATGAGGATGGTTCTTGCCCCGATTTTCTCGGCCGCCCGCTTGGTCTTTTTCACGAGCACGTCGATCACCGCCGCCTGGAACGAGGCCGCGATGTCCGCGATCTGCTGCTCGGTCATGGAGTCGACCTGATCCTGACCCTGCATGTCCTGGCCCCGGCAGTGGTAGAGCACCGCGGTTTTGAGGCCGCTGAACGAGAAATCGAGCGAGCCTCGCTCCAGCATGGACCGCGGGAAATCGATCGCCTTGGGATTGCCCTGTTTGCCGAGCCGCTCGATGACCGGTCCGCCGGGATAGGGCAGCTTCAGGATCGTGGCGACCTTGTCGAAGGCTTCGCCCGCGGCGTCGTCGATGGTCGTGCCCAAGAGGCAAAGCTCCAAGGGCGACTTAGCCTCGTAGAGGCAGGTGTGCCCGCCGGATACGATGAGCGCCACCGCCGGCAATTCGAGCGACTCCTCGCCAAGCATCGCCGATTGCAGATGCGCGTGCAGATGGTTGATCGCGATCAGAGGCTTGCCCCACATGAAGCTGAGCGTCTTGGCCGCTGTAACTCCGACGACTAGGGCGATGGTCAGGCCCGGCTGGTTGGCCACGGCGACCGCATCGATTTGGTCCTTGGTCACGCCCGCCCGCTCCACGGCCTCGGCGATCACGGGGTAGATCTTTTCGATATGCGCCCGCGAGGCGATCTCCGGCACGACGCCGCCGTACTTCTCGTGCAGCTTGGTCTGCGAGGCCACGACGGACGAGCGGACCTCGCGGCCGTCGGCGACGATCGCCGCCGCTGTTTCGTCGCAGCTTGTTTCAATTCCCAGAATGTTGACGGATTTCTTTTCCATTGCGGGGCTCGATCATAGTCCAGTACGACGAGGGTGTCAATGTGTGCGGAGAGGCAGATGGGACTCATAGGACAGATGGGACGGATAGGATCGGCATCCGCGGCGGATTCCGCGCATCGGGCATGGACACGTCCGGCCGATCGAAATAGAATCACGTGAGATCCGAAGATCGGATGCGATAGTGGTTTGGAGATGACCATGAGTAGAGTGGATGATGCTGTGCAGTGTTTCTGTCGCGGGGCGGCTTGTTCGCAGGCGATCGTGTCTCAGTATGGCCCGCTGGTCGGGCTGCCGGCGGAACAGGGAATGAAACTGGCCTCGGGTTTTGCCGGCGGCATGCGGATGGCCCAGACCTGCGGGGCGGTCACGGGGGCCTTCATGGTCCTGGGCCTCAAGTACGCCGGGCCCGACTGCGACCAGCGAGCCGGTCGCGACAGGATCTACGGCCCCATTCAAGAGTTCACAGCGAAGTTCCAGCAGCGAAACCATACAGTCATCTGCAAAGAGCTGCTTGGCTGCGACATCAGCACGCCGGAAGGCGCCCAGCGAGCCACGCAAGAAGGCCTCTTTCGGACCATTTGCCCCAAGCTCGTCCAGGATGCCGCCGAGATCCTCGAAGAGATGCTGTAATCATCATGTGATTGACTGAGCGAGGTTGTGCTGCATGAGCCGTCGATTGTGGATTCCCTGCCTTGTTTGCCTGGCGGTGTGTCTGGCCGGATGCGGCGGGCCGGTTGCCCGGAACTGCCGCCTGTCTCCTGTCGAGAAGACGCTCGTTCTCAGCGAGCCGTATGAGTTCGTCGATTCGACAGGGACCGGAGCGACCTGCCTGTTGGCCCCCGGCGTCTATCGCTGCTATTACATGGACCCGTGCGGCGACTACTACGAGGCTCCTTTCACGACGAAACGCGAGTACTTTTTCAGCGGCGACCGCCGCGGCGGCGTCTACGTCACGCGGAGCGAGCCCAAGGAGTGCCGCACGTACGTCCAGGACAACGAGATCGTACACTATTACGGATATGCCGGGGGCAGCAGCCAGTACGGCGGCTCGGGCAAATTCGTGATCATGACGAAGCTGCCGGAGGACTTCCTGGAATTGGCGAAGTTCTCTCAGGCACAGGAAGGAGCGCCGCGTGATGAGAACTGAGGGAACGATTGCCGTATGTCTTTGTGCGGCCCTGGCGGCCGGTTGCGCCAGCAAACCGATCTCGGTGTCGCCTGCGTTCTGGGAGCATCCCGAGACGAAGGTCGCCATCGCGCTGACGAGGTTGCCCGAGGTGGGGCAAGCCTATCGCGAAGGTCATCAGGGCCTGCTCGACATGGTCATCACGAACGCCCTGGACCCCGGCGAAGCCCGATGCGCCCGCACGCTGACGGCTGAGCGGTTCGCGAACGTCGCCGAGATCTTCCAGAAGGAACTGGAGACCGCGGGCTACAAGAGCGTCATCTATCAGGAGCCAATCGACCTGGAGGCTGCCGATAAGATCCCGCACGAGAAGGGTTCCTTCAATCGGGACTTGAGTTCCGTATTCGCCGAGACGAACTGCGACGCCCTCATCCTGCTCCAGTTGAACGGTTTCGGCACCGCACGCACCTACTACGGGGTCTCGCCGCAGTCCGATCCGAAAGGCTGTGCCATGGTGCGGGGGCTCATGATCGGCAAAGCCGAAAATGAGATCCTGTGGGATTCCGGCAAGACCGAGGGCCTGATCCGCGAACCGGTGATCGGGCCGTGGTCCCAGGAACCCAACTACCCCAACCTGACCGGGGCGGCGCATCGTGCGATCGAGAAATCCAAGAAGTTCCTGCTCGAGCGGTTCTTCGAGGAGCGGCTCAGCGTCCACGCCCTGGACATGATCGACATGCACGCCGGCGAGACGCCCGAGCAGAAGGAACTCGCCAGGACACTCGCTCGCTACATGCAGGGCGTCGAGACCACCAGTGCGATCTCGATGTCGTGCTCCAAGCCCTATCGTCTGACGCAGAATTGCAGCTTCTGGACGGCCGCGGCCCTCAAGATCTCCCTCGACGGCGTCGAGGCGAAGATCGCCGGCAGCGAAGACGGCACGACTATCCTCGTTATGGGCCCGAAACTCACGACTTCGCCGCAGACCTGGGCCCTGGATTCCGCGTTCGGCGCGATCGCGACCCTCCTTGAGAAGCATGAGATCCAGATCACCCAGGTTGTCGGAGCCGCCATGCCGGACGGAACGTTCCACGGCTATTTCCTTCTCTTGGACAAGGACGGCTACAGTCTGCTGCGCGAGTACGCGGTCTCCAAGGAGTGACGGGGTGAGTTCGCCTTGCATGCCCGCGACGTCCCGGCCCTCGTCGTTTCCAGATGGACGGGGCCAAGCCGGCGTGATACAATCCGCCCGTACGTGCAGGAGAAAAATCGGCAACTTCTTTGGGAGGTGCATACGGATGGTTCGCAATATCGTGTCTCTGGCGGCATTGGCGATTCTGTTGGGCGGCTGCATCAGCGTCCACGAAACCCAGCGGGTCTGCGATGAGCCCACGGGCACGGCGTACACGGATACCGCTGAGGCGAAGGGGCCGGCCCGCGTGCTTCGGCACGTGGTTCTGTTCCAGTTCAAGGAGGGGACCGGTGCC
>JBDKUU010001009.1:0-1516 GCA_039679525.1 Phycisphaerales bacterium
CGGTAGTCGGTAAGTGAACATCGACAGGCCGGAGATTGCGGGATTCGTTGGAGCCGACACGACTCTAACCCCGCGATCTCCGGCCTTTGTTCGTTCGTGAGGGAGGCCCGGGCCAGGCACGGCGAGGAATCGGTCGCGTAGGGTGGGGCTTGCCCCACCAGGAGACCGCGGAAACGGTGGAGCGAGCCCCGCCCGACAACTGCATGCGAGTCTTACAACCCCGTCCACGTAACGTACACGATGACGCCGTTCAGATCCGTGTACACGTCCATCGCCCGGCATGGAGGCGTGCTCACATAGAAACGCAACAGCCTCTTTCCCTCGCAGAAGGACCTCTCTTTCACGGTCCCCCAGGAAAGCATGTCGTCAGGATTGGACCATTCGCCCATCGGCTGGCCCATTCGGTTGTGGATTTCCACGACAGGGACACCCGGCTTGGCCAAGGCGAGCGCTTGCAGAAGCTCCTCGCGAGATCGTCGTTCGAAGTTCAACCAGCCGGCGGCCAGCGTCGCAAGGCAGGCATAGGACGCGAGGAGGACAATCGTTGTGCCGAGGACATGTCTTCTCATGGCGATGAGTCCTCCCGTTGAGGAAATGCCGGAATGGAGAGGCTGGTCCAACTCCGGCGTCTGATTCGTCCGCGTTTCCGACTGCAAGGGCGTTCAGACCGCGGGCGGTCTCGCCAAGTCCGAAACCCCAGTCCTTCAGCTTGCTCTCGAGCGGCTCGAATCTCTCGCTGGTCCTGTCCTTACGGCGGCAGCGTGGCTCCGAGGATCGCCACATCGAACATGTCGCACGGCTCACGCCTTGGGCAGATAGATGTGCGTCAACAGCTTCTCCGGCGGCGTGGTCTGCGGATCGTTGAGGTATTCCTCCCACATGGGCATGTACTTGGACCATTCGGCGTCAGTCTTGATCAGGCCTTTCGCCTTGAGGAACTCGGTGATCAAGCCGTAGGTCTTCGCCAGTTCCGTGTACGGGCCGTGATGCGTGAAACGCATGGCTTTGGAGGCCGGGATCGCCTTGACGAAACCCGGGCCGATCATTCGCGTCGTCGCCGGAGGGGCCGCGATCGGCATCGCGACGGTAAATCTCACTCCCTGCGGGCCATGAGCCATGTAGATGACTCGCGGCGGGCCGGAAGGGGACAGTTTGAGCTGCCGCACGAACGCCATGAGCTCATGAAAAGCGGTGCGCATCGCGCCGGCGATAGCGTCCGGATCGGGTCCGACCGCTCCCGGCATCTGCGCCGCCAGAACACGCGGAACATCCACCTCTGCAAATTCCAAGGTGTCAAATTGTGACATTGCTTCACTCCTCGTTGCTTGGGTGGGCTTCTGCCCCATGAGATTCTGCAGAAGTCCGATTGCCTCAGTCATCTCTGTGGTCAGGATTATGGCTCTGTGCGTCCGGGAAGGCAAGGAGAATTCCGGCCGCAATTCGCAGAGAGCGTCAGGACGCCGTCTTTCGCCCGTGGAAAAAGGCCTGAACGCGAAGCCGGCTGGTGCGACAAATT